>CANGUJ010000005.1 GCA_947456845.1 Burkholderiales bacterium
CCCGTGCCCCACCCTGAGGAGTCGCCCGTGCCGAGGGCGAAGGCGAAAAGAGCGCGCGCCGCGTCCGCAAAGGCGCCGGCCTGGCCCGACCCCACTTCATGGATGCAGACCCTGCAGGAGGAGTTCGTCAAGAACATGAAGTCCGCCGGGTCGGCCGGCGGCGCGACCCCGGCCAAGCCTGCCGCCGCGAAGCCGGTTACCGTGGCGCCGCGCGGTCGGACGGCGGCCAAGAAACGCACCCGCGGGTCGCCATGAACCGCTGGCAACTCGGCCATGCGGCCCATGACGACTGGAAAACCGCCACCGAACTGGCCCTGAAGGGCATCAGCCCCGGCGGCAACCTCGGTTTCATCTACATGACCGAGGCCTTCGTGCCTTACGCGGCGGACATCCTGGCGATGGTCAAGAACCATACCCTGGTCGCGGATTGGGTGGGGTCGGTGGGCATCGGCATTTGCGCGACCGGGACCGAGTATTTCGACGAAGCGGCGCTGGCCCTGATGACCGGCACGCTGCCGCCGCACGCCCATACCGTGTTTTCCGGCACGGCGCGGCCGCCGCGTGCGGGCACGCTCACGCCGGGCGGCGCCGACGCCGCCTACTTCGCCATCGTCCATGCCGACCCGCACACGCCGGACATCGAGGGCCTGATCGAGGACATGGCCGGCAAGGTGACCAGCGGCTACCTGGCGGGCGGGCTGTCCTCAAGCCGCGGCGCGACGGTGCAGTTCGCCAACCAGGTGGTCTCGGGCGGCATTTCCGGGGTGGTGCTGTCTTCCGATGTGGCGGTGGCGACGCGTCTGACCCAGGGCTGTGCGCCGGTCGGCGCGCGCCACGTGGTTACCCAGGCGGAGCGCAACATCATCGTCGCCCTGGACAACCGGCCCGCGCTCGACGTCATGCTGGCCGAATTGCAGTGCGACCTCAAGGGCCTGCGCCAGGCGGCGCGCAACACCTTTGTCGGCCTGGTGGTGCCGGGCGCCGAGGCGGCCGGCGGCGGCGACGACTACAAGGTGCGCAATCTCGTCGGCATCGACCCGCAGAACAAGCTCGTCGCCATCGGCGACAACGTCGTCGAGGGCACCACGGTGCTGTTCTGCCGGCGCGACCAGGAAAGCGCGCGCGGCGATCTGCTGCGCATGATCTACGACCTCAAGGACGATCTCGTCGAGACCCCCAAGGCCGCCCTCTACCATGCGTGCGTCGGCCGCGGCGAATCGATGTTCGGGGCGCGCGGCGCGGAGTTGCAGCTCATCCGCGAGCACCTCGGCAACATCCCGCTGGTGGGCTTTTTCGCCAATGGCGAGATCGCGCGCGACCGGCTCTACGGCTACACCGGGGTGCTCACGCTCTTCAAGTAGGCGCTAAGTCGCGCCGGCGCGCCCGGGCTCGCGAACGATGGCCTCGATGGCGTCTCCCAGGGCCAGTCCCGCGTCCGGCCGCCCGAACAGGCGGGGCTGGCTCGCGCCGATCTGGGCCGATATCTCCTCGCGCCACGCGCGGTCGGTACCGAGCCGCATAGCGATCTCGGCATATCGGGCCGGACTGTCGGCCACACACGCTTCGATGCCGAGCTCCGCGTAGCTGGCGCGGGTAAAGCGCCCGGCCAGGTACGGGCCAGGCAGCGTCACGACGGGCGCGGCCAGGCCGAGCGCCTCGCAAGTGGAGTTGCAGCCGCCGAAATGAAACGGGTCGAGCAGCACGTCGGCGTCGGCCTGCATGCGCAGGAAGCGCTCGATCTCCAGCGGCGGCAGGAAGCGCACCCTGCCCCTCTCCTTCCCGAGGGTGCGGTCGAGGCGCCGACGGGCCTGCAGGCCCATTTCAGGAGTGCTGGCCATGAGCAGGATCTCCGCACGCGGGTCGCCTGCGAGGATGGCCAGAAGGGCGGCGTCGAAGTCCGGATGCAGCTTGAAGGTGGTCTGGGCGCAGAAATAGGTGGTACGCGCGGGATCGAGCAGGGCGTCGGGACGGGAACGCCGCGGCTCGGCGAGGGCGGGACGCCGGTAGCGCGGCATGAAGAAACCGGGCAGGCGGATGAGTTGCTCGGTGTAGCGCCGGTCCGGGTCGTCCGCTTCGAGACTCGCGGCCGAGATGTAGTAATCGACGCTGTCGATTCCGCTGGTGACCGGGTGGCCCCAGGTGGTCATCTGCACCGGGGCGAGACGCCAGAACGCCAGGTAGTAGGTGAAGGGTTCCATGCCGATGTCGGCGAAGATCAGGACATCGAGCTGCGCCTGGATGATCGCGGCGCGGATGCGCGCGGGGTCGGCCGGCAATGCCACGCAGGTGTCGGCGCTGCCGCGAATGGTGCGGGACCAGGGGTCGTCGCGCATTTCAATGCCGAACACGGCCACCTCGAACCGGTCGCGCGGCAGGTCGTGGATGAGGCCATGGGTGGTGCGGGCCACCGAGTGGGCATAGAAGTGCCTTGACACGAAGCCTACGCGGATGCGCTGCGCCGGCGTGCGGGCGGGGCCGGGGCTGCGGCCGGCCGCGGGGTAGTGGCGGCGCACGGCCCGGGCGAACTTGGCCAGCAGCGCCGTGTTGTCATGGCCCTGGTAGGCCAGCATGAACGGCGCGAGCCCGATCTCGACGGCCGGCTCGGCCAGGTTCGCGACCGGCATTTCCAGCACCTCGTCCAGGTCGCGCGTGAACCTGGCGCGCACCGCGGCGATGTGCGCCGCGGATTCGTGGATGGCCGGCAGCATCAGGGCGCGCCTTAAGCGCTGCGCCGCCGAGCCTTCCCGCTCGACCAGCACGTTCATATGTGCCCGCGCCCGTTCGCCGCGCGCGGAGAGGGCAAGGAGCATGGCGAGGTTGGTGCGTGCCGGCGTGTGGTCGGGGTGCAGGTGGAGCAGACGCTCGAGCAGGCCGATTGCCGATTCCGCGGCGCCGGATTGTTCGTGCGCGGCAGCGCAGGCGAACAGGATGTCGGGGTCGGCAGCGAACGGCGCGTCGGCAAGGTCGACCAGGCGGTCGTAGAGCGCCGCCGCGTCCTTGTACTGTCCGGCGGCATGGTGAAGCTGGGCGCGCTTGAGCCAGTAGACCGGCTCTGCGGGCGCGGCCTGCATCGCCGCGGCCGCGTGCCCGAGCGCGGCGGCGATCTCGCCGGCCGCCTCGCAGATCAGGGCTTGCGCATAGGCGTCGTAGGCGCGATGGCATGCGAAGGCGGCGGCGTGCTTGCGCGCATCATCGAGCGCGCCATGCGCAATGCACTGCACGACCTTGTCCAGCAACAGGTCGGGGTCCGGCGGGGCGGGGTGCGCGCGCAGGCGGCGCAGCGCATTCCATACGCGATTCAACATGCCAGGACCTTCATTTCCAGGATTTCGCACTGCCTGTGCAGACGGCCGCAGCAGGGACCGGCGCGGGAACGCCCGCAAAATTCTATCCGCGGCCCGTGTTCCAGAGTGCCGCACGCCGCCGACCTCACTACAATCGTGCTGTCGTCGCTATTGTGGATCGGATGTCATGGACCAACCCGTCGCCGTCGTGACCGGTGCCAATCGCGGCCTGGGCCTGGAAATCTGCCGTCAGCTCAAGGCCGCCGGCATCGACGTCATCCTGACCGCCCGGGACGCCGCGAAGGGTCAGGCGGCCGCCGACGCGCTGGGCGTGCGCTTCCACGTGCTCGATGTCACCAGCCAGATCAGCGTCGACGCCCTGGCCCTGTGGCTGGCCCTGGAGGTCGGCCACCTGGATATCCTGGTCAACAATGCCGGCATCATGCCCGACGGCGGCCTGATGCTGCGCCGCATGAAGATGGCCATGATCAACGAAGTGCTGGCCACCAACGCCACCGCGCCGATCCGCGTGACCCAGACACTGATGCCCCTTCTGCTCAAGAGTCGCCAGCCGCGCGTGGTCAACATCTCCAGCGCATTGGGGCAGATGGCCAGCATGGGTGCCGGCACGCCCGCCTACCGCATCTCCAAGGCCGCGCTCAACGCCGCCACCGCGGTGTTCGCCGCCGAGATGGCCGGGACGGCGGTGAAGATCAACGCCTGCAACCCCGGCTGGGTGGCCACCGACATGGGCGGCGACGACGCGCCGCGCAGCAAGCAGGAGGGCGCCGATACGGCGGTCTGGCTCGCGACCCTGCCGGCCGATGGCCCCTCGGGCGGTTTCTTCCAAGACCGCAAGCGCATCGACTGGTGACGCGCGCTTGAAACGTGCCGACCTCGTTTCGCTGATCGCGCTCGGGGCTATCTGGGGCAGTTCCTATCTCTTCATCCGCATCATCGTGCCGGTGGTGGGGCCGTGGGGCATGGTGGCGCCGCGCATGCTGGGGGCGGGCCTGCTGCTGCTGGCCTACGCACGCTATCGCGGCGTGCCGTGGGGGGAATGGCGCTTCTGGAAGCACTACCTGTGGCTGGCCTTCCTCACCTCTTTTCTGGCGCAATACCTGATCGCCACGGCCGCCCTGACCCTCAATTCGCCGACACTGGCGATTCTCAATACCACCATGGCGATGTTTGCCGCGCTGCTCTCGGTGTGGGTTCTGGGTGACCGCCTGGGACCGCGCCGCGTGCTGGGGTTGACGCTGGGGGTGGCCGGTGTGGGCCTGGTGGTGGGCTTCGCGCCGGTGGTGTTCTCGCCGGTGGTGCTGCTGGCTCATGCGGCGGCCTTGCTGGCGGCCCTGTGCGGCGCCTATGGCACCGTGTTCGCCGCCCGCTACCTCAGGAGCCGGCCCTCGCTGGAACTGGCCGCCGTGCAGAGCCTCTTCGCCGGCATCATGGCCATGCCGATGGGCGTACCGGTACTGGCGCAGGCCTGGCCCCTGTCGACCAAGGTCGTCCTCTCGCTGGTGGCGCTGTCGGTGCTGTCGACGGCACTGGCCAACCTCTTGTACTACCGGCTGATGAAACGCACCAGCCCGACGATTTCGATGTCGGTCACCTACCTGATCCCGTGCTTTTCCCTGCTGTGGGGCTGGCTGTTCCTGGACGAGACCATCAGCCTGCTGCAAATGGGAGGCTTCGCCGTGGTGCTGGTGGCGGTGGCCCTGGTGGCCGGACGCGGGCGATGAGTGACTGACAAACAGGCACCCGGAACGGGCCGTCCTGCGTAAGAAATACCGCATGTGCCGCGACCAACGCATTGCAGCATAATGCGTCAAACATCCACTTCCCATCCCGGAGCGCCTTTCAATGCATGCCACTCTCGAGCGGCTCGAGAACACCACCTTCCCGGACATCGCGCGCCGACGGGTCGAGACCCTGCAGGTCAACCTGGGTTACAAGTGCAATCAGTCATGCGTGCATTGCCATGTCAATGCCGGCCCCAAGCGGACCGAGATGATGGACCGCGAGACCGTCGACCAGGTGCTGGCCTATCTATCCACGCGCCGGGTCGGCACGCTCGACCTGACCGGCGGCGCGCCGGAACTCAATGCCCATTTCCGCTACCTGGTCGAGCGCGCGCGCGCCCTGGGCGTCAAGGTGATGGACCGCTGCAACCTGACCATCCTGTCGGAGCCGGGCCACGAGGACCTCGCCGACTTCCTGGCGGCCCATGCGGTCGAGGTGGTCGCCTCGCTGCCTTGCTACACCGAGGAACTGGTCGATCGCCAGCGTGGCGAGGGGGTCTATGAACGCTCGGTGGCGGGCATTCGGCGCCTCAACGCGCTGGGCTACGGCGCCCACGGCTCGGGCCTGGTGCTCAACCTGGTCTACAACCCGCAGGGGCCGAGCCTGCCGCCGGCGCAGCAGGCGCTTGAAGCCGATTACAAGCGCATTCTCGGCGAGAGCTTCGGTATCCGCTTCAACAAGCTGTTCACGCTGGCGAACATGCCGATCCAGCGTTTCGGGTCGATGCTGATTTCCAAGGGCAAGTTCAACGAATACATGGCGCTGCTGCGCTCGGCGCACCGCGAGCAGAACCTGGACGACGTGATGTGCCGCGCGATGGTCTCGGTGGACCACCAGGGCTACCTGTACGACTGCGATTTCAACCAGATGCTGGGCCTGCCGCTCAAGGTGGAAGGCAAGCCGCGCACCCACATTGCCGACGTGCTGGGCGCCGATCTGGCCGGCAACCCCATCGTGGTGCGCGAGCATTGCTATGGCTGCACCGCCGGCCAGGGCAGTTCATGCGGCGGCGCGCTGGCCTAGGGCGCGGGAGTCACGCGATGCGCATTCAGATGTACGACCTCGCCGGGGCCGACCCGGCGCGCCGCTTCAGCCCGTATTGCTGGCGCATTCGCATGGCGCTGGCGCACAAGGGTCTCGAGGTTGAAACGATCCCCTGGCGCTTCATGCAGAAGGATGTGCTGGCGCCGAGCGGCCAGGGACGCGTGCCGGTGCTGGTGCATGACGGTCACTGGGTCGCCGATTCATGGGCTATCGCTTGCTATCTGGAGGCGACTTTTCCCGACCGGCCTTCGCTCTTCGGTGGCGCGGCCGGCCAGGCCTTGAGCCGTTTCTACTCCACCCAGGGCGATGCGCTGGTGGGAGCGGTGGCGCCGTTCGTGGTGCTCGACGTGTTCGAGCATCTCGACGCCGGCGACCGTCCCTATTTCCGCAGCAGCCGCGAGCAGCGCTTCGGCAAGACGCTGGAAGCGGTGGTGGCGGACCGTGAAGCGCGCCTGCCGGCCTTCCGCGACGGGCTGGCCGGACTGCGCGCGGTGGTCAAGCAGCAGGCCTTCTTCGGCGGCGCGGCGCCGCTCTACGCCGACTACGCGCTATTCGGCGCCTTCCAGTGGGCCCGCTGCATCAGCCCGTTCCGGATGCTGGCGGCCGACGATCCGCTGGCGCAATGGCACGGCCGCCTGCTCGATGTCTTTGGTGGACTGGCGCGTCAGGCGCCGGGTTACGACGCCTGAGCGCGGACCGTCATGGATATCAAGGCCCTCACCTTCGACACCGGCGGCACCATCCTCGACTGGCATGGCGGCATCTCGCGTGCCTTCTCCGCGGCCGGGGCCGCGCGCGGCCTGACCGCCGACTGGCATGCGGTAACCAACGAATACCGGCGGCGTTCGCTCAAGGGCATCGTCGGCCAGGTGAATCCCGATTTCAACTTTGATGACGTGCATCGCCGCGTGCTCGACGAGGTGATCGCGCATTTCGGCCTGCAGGCGCTGACCGCGGAGGACCGCGACGCCATCTGGCGCACCTGGCATGCGCTGGATGCGTGGCCCGATTTCACGCCGGCGCTGGCACGCCTGAAACGCAAGTACGTCGTGGCCTCGTTCACGCTCCTGACCACCCGCCTGGTGATCGACGTTTCGCGCCGCAACGCCTTTTTGTGGGACGCCATCATCTCCTGCGAAATGATCGGCCACTACAAGACCCGTCCGGAGGCCTATCGTACGGCAGCCAAGTGGCTGCAATTGCCGCCCTCGGAAATCCTCATGGTGGCGTGCCACAACTTCGACCTCGACGCGGCGTTGGCCTGCGGCTACAAGACCGCCTTTGTCAGGCGGCCGGATGAGTGGGGCCCCGACGGGCCGCCCGATCCGCAGCCCAACCCCGCGCACCACATCGTGGTCGATACCTTCGATGAACTTGCGCAGGTCCTTTCCGCCTGAGGCGGAACCGCTTTCAACCGCCAAAGGCGCCATGTCCGCAAACACATCGCCCGTCCTCCGGCCGGGCCGCTGCTGCCCTATCGCCTATCGTTACGGCGCTGCGTCGCTCGCTCGCCCGCCTGATCTGACGGCTGACACGCTTTATGCGGTGGGCGGCCTGTACGGCAACCCGTTCGCGCTACGGGCGGTGCTCGAACTCGCCGCGCGTGAACGCGGTGCGCGCCTGGTGTTCAACGGCGATTTCAACTGGTTCGACATCGACGACGCGGGCTTCGTGACCATCAATGAAGAGGTGCTCAGGCATTTGGCGATCCGCGGCAATGTCGAGACCGAGCTGCTCTCGCCGGATGCCGCCGCCGGTTGCGGTTGTGGCTACCCGGATTACGTCAGCGATGCGGACGTCGGACGCTCCAACGCCATCATGGGCATGCTGGCCGCGACTGCCGCGCGCCATCCCGCACTCGCGGCGCGCCTGACCGATCTGCCGATGAGCCTGGTGGCGCAGGTCGGCGAGGCGCAGGTGGGCATCGTCCATGGCGACGCCGACAGCCTGGCCGGCTGGGGCTTCGCTGAGGAAGCTATCAACCCCGCCGAGGTGGCCGCGATGTTCGATGCGGCCCGGGTGCGGGTGTTCGCTTCCACCCATACCTGCGCAGCCGTGGCGCAGGTGTTCGAGACCGCCGCCGGCCCCTGCGCCTTGTTCAACAACGGCGCGGCCGGCATGCCGAATTTCGCCGGCGCCACCTGCGGATTGGTCACGCGCATCTCGGTGCGGCCGGCGCCCGCCGACGTGCCGGCCCTGTACGGGACCACAGTAGCCGGGCTTTCGGTCGACGCGGTCGCGCTCGACTACGACCATGCGGCCTGGGTGGCGCGCTTCGACCGCCTGTGGCCAGCAGACTCGCCGGCCGCCTTGTCCTATCGCAGGCGCATCATCAATGGCCCTGCCTACGCCTTCGCTAAGGCCGTGCGCGCGGGCATCCGGCCGGCGCGGCCGGCAACGCGGAAGCAGGCCGCGTGAAGGCCGGCAAGCTCGGCCTCATCGTCCTGCTCGCGGTGCTGGTGGCGGCGTTTTTTGCGCTGGGCGGTCCGCGCTACCTGAGCTTCGAGGCCATCAAGGCGCAGCAGGCGGCACTCAGCGACTACTACGCCGCCCACCGGGCGGCGACGATCGGCGCCTTCTTTGTGCTCTACGTGGTGGTGACGGCACTGTCGCTGCCGGGGGCTGCGCTGATGACACTGGTGGCCGGCGCGATCTTCGGACTGGTGACGGGCACCATCCTGGTGTCGTTCGCATCCTCCATTGGCGCGACACTCGCGTTCCTGGCCAGCCGCTTCCTGTTGCGCGACTGGGTGCAGGCGAAATTCGGCGCGCGGCTGGCCGGCATCAATGCCGGGGTGGCCCGTGAAGGCGGCTTTTATCTCTTCACCCTGCGCCTGATCCCGGTACTGCCGTTCTTCGCCATCAACCTGCTGATGGGCCTGACGCCGATCCGTACGCGTACCTTTTACCTGGTGAGCCAGGCCGGCATGCTGGCCGGTACCCTGGTGTACGTGAATGCCGGCACGCAACTGGCGCAGATCACGTCGTTGAAGGGGATTCTCTCCCCGGGCCTCCTCGGGGCGTTCGTGTTGCTGGGCATCTTTCCGCTGGTGGCGAAAAAGGTGATCGACATGGCCAAGGCACGCAAGGTGTACGCGCGCTGGGC
The DNA here is from genome assembly GCA_947456845.1 of Burkholderiales bacterium. Classification (GTDB taxonomy): domain Bacteria; phylum Pseudomonadota; class Gammaproteobacteria; order Burkholderiales; family JAEUOS01; genus JAEUOS01. The sequence goes on from CANGUJ010000005.1 coordinate 9,241, forward strand.
GCATTTGCGTCCCGCGAAATTCGACAACAACGTCGTGGTGATCGGCGCTGGGTCGGGCGGCCTGGTCAGCGCCTACATCGCGGCGGCGGTCAAGGCGCGGGTCACGCTGGTCGAGAAGCACAAGATGGGCGGCGACTGCCTCAATTTCGGCTGCGTGCCGTCCAAGGCGCTGATCCGTTCGGCCAAGTTCCTGTCGCATGTGAAGCGCGCGCCGGAGTTCGGCGTGCGGGATGTGCAAGCGCGCTTCGATTTCGCGGACGTGATGCGGCGCGTGCAGTCCGTGGTGGCTGCCATCGAGCCGCACGATTCGGCCGAGCGGTACGCCGGGCTGGGCGTGGATGTGCTCGCCGGCAGTGCCAGGATCACCTCCCCGTGGACCGTCGAAGTGGCGTTGGCCGGCGGCGGCACGCGCACCGTAACCACCAGGGCCATTGTCATCGCCGCGGGCGCGCGTCCGCTGGTGCCGCCGATTCCCGGCCTGGCCGACATGCAGCCGCTGACCTCCGACACGGTATGGAACATGCGTGTGCTGCCCGGGCGCCTGCTGGTGCTGGGCGGCGGGCCGATCGGATGCGAGCTTGCCCAGGCATTCGCGCGCTTCGGCGCGCAAGTCACGCAGGTGGAAATGGCGCCGCGCATCATGCTGCGCGAGGATCCCGAGGTCTCGGATGCGGTGATGAAGCAGTTCCGCGCCGAGGGCGTGACACTTCTCACCGGCCACAAGGCGAAGGAATTCCGCATGGAAGGCGGCGAGAAGATTCTGGTCGCCGAGCATGACGGCCGCGACGTGAAGATCGCCTTTGACGAGGTGTTGTGCGCACTCGGACGCACGCCGAACGTGACCGGCTACGGGCTGGAGGAACTGGGCATTCCCGTCACCAAAACCCGCACCGTCGAGACCAACGAATATCTCGAGACGCTCTATCCGAACATCTACGCGGTCGGTGATGTCGCCGGGCCCTACCAGTTCACCCACACCGCCGCGCACCAGGCCTGGTATGCGGCGGTCAATGCGCTGTTCGGTACCTTCCGCAAGTTCAAGGCCGATTACTCCGTGATTCCGTGGGCCACCTTCACGGAGCCGGAAGTCGCGCGGGTGGGCTTGAATGAGACCGAGGCCGGGGAAAAAGGCATCGCGCATGCGGTGTACGTATACGGCATCGACGACCTCGACCGCGCCATTGCCGACAGCGAGGCGCATGGCATGGTCAAGGTGCTCACCGAGCCGGGCAGCGACCGCATTCTCGGTGTCACCATCGTCGGCGAGCATGCCGGCGACCTGATCGCCGAATACGTGATGGCCATGAAGCATGGCCTGGGCTTGAACAAGATCCTTGGCACCATCCACATCTACCCTACCCTGACGGAGGCCAACAAGTACGCCGCCGGGGTGTGGAAGCGAAGCACTGTCACCATGGGCCAGCATGCCTTTTTGGAAGCCTTCCAGGCCTGGCGGCGCGGCGCCGGCGGACTGGGTGCGGTGCTGGGCAAGCTCATGGCCATGGGTGGTGACAAGCGGCCGGCGTACAAACCGGAACGGCATTGAATCTGGCTGGCCCACGGACTTTCGGAGGTTTGCGTGCGTTTGATTCAATTGTTGGCCCTGACATGCGCGCTGGTTGCGACGTCGGCGCGCGCACAGTTCGACCATGCTCACAAGGCCTGGGATTCGCTTCTCAAAAAACACGTCGTCGTGCAGGAAGGCGGCCGCGTCAGCAAGGTGCGTTACGCGGGCTTCAAGGCGGACGAAGCCGCGCTCAAGGCCTATACCGACAGTCTGTCGAAGACGCAGGAAAGCGAGTTCAAGGGCTGGTCAAAGCCGCAGCAAATGGCGTTTCTGATCAACGCCTACAACGCGTTCACGGTCGTCAAGGTGCTGCAACGGTATCCGGACCTGAAGTCGATCCGCGACTTCGGGAACATCATCGGCAATCCTTGGAAAGACAAGTTCTTCAGCCTGCTGGGACGTGAGTCCTTTCTCGACGAGATAGAGCACGGCATGTTCCGCAAGGCCGGGGTGTATGACGAGCCGCGGGTACATTTCGCTGTCAATTGCGCCTCGATCGGTTGTCCAATGCTGCGCGAGGAAGCGTTTGTCGCCGAAAGGCTCGACGCCCAGCTCGAAGAGCAGACCAGGCGTTTTCTGTCCGATCGCTCCCGCAACAGGTTCGCCAGCGGCGCACTGGAGGTCTCGAAAATCTTCGACTGGTTCAAGGCGGACTGGCAGAGTGGCTACAAGGGGATCGGCAAGGATGCCTCAGCGATCGGCTCGCGCGAGCAGTTCTTCGCTTCGTACGCATCACTACTCGCCGACAGCGCAGAGGACCGCAAGCGAATTGTCGATGGCAAAGCGCAAATCCGCTTTCTCGAATACGATTGGGCCATCAACGCCCACAAGTAGCCGTTTCGTTGCGTCTTTCCATCATCATTCCCGTTCTCGACGAAGCGTCGGGCATCGAAACACGCCTGGCGGCCCTGACCGGCCTGCGCCGTGCCGGTTGCGAGGTCATCGTCGTCGATGGTGGCAGTAGTGACGACACCTGTGAAGCCGCCGCGCCCTTGTGCGACCTCCTGATCCGCTCCGAGCGCGGCCGTGCCGTACAGATGAACGCAGGCGTCGCGCGCGCGCGTACCGACCTGCTGCTATTTCTGCATGCGGATACCGCCCTGCCGAATGGCGCGCTGGACGCCATCGAGGCCGCCACCCGCGGCGCGGCGTTCGCCTGGGGACGCTTCGACGTGTCGCTGGACAGCCCGCGCCGCACCCTGCGGATGGTGGCCGCGATGATGAACCTGCGTTCGCGCCTGTCCGGCATCGCCACCGGCGACCAGGCGCTGTTCATGACACGCGAGACCTTCCGGCGCGTCGGCGGATTCGCGCCCATCGCGCTGATGGAGGACATCGACATCAGCAAGCGCCTGAAGCGCCTGGTCCGACCGCGCTGCCTGCGCCTGAGGGTCACCACCTCGGCGCGCCGGTGGGAGTCGCGCGGCGTGTGGCGCACGATCCTGCTGATGTGGCGCCTGCGCCTGGCTTTTTTCCTCGGTGCTTCGCCGGATGCGCTGGCGCGCCGTTATCGCTGAGGGCCGGGCCGCCGCATGAAAAAACTGCTCTTGATCGGCTGCGGCGAAGCCCACGCGCAAGTCGTGCGGGAAATGGCGGCGAAACCCGCCGCCAACGCCGACGTGACGCTGGTCTCGCCTTCTTGCAGCGTGCTGCAAAGCGCGCGGGTGCCTGGCCTGGTGGCCGGGCATTTCTCCGCGGCCGATTGCCGTGCCGACCTCTCATCCCTTGTGGGCCCGGCAGGCGTCAGGCATGTGGCTGACCGCATCGTCGGGCTGGACCTGGAAACCCGCATCGCCGTCACCTCCGGCGGCGCCACGCGCGAGTTCGATTTCGCCTCCATCGACATTGGCGCGACCTCGCTCGACCCGGATATCCCGGGGCTGGGCACGTTTGCCCTGCTGGCGCAGCCGGCGGACGTGTTCCTGCAAGGCTGGGAGCGGGTGCGCGAACTTGCCCTGGAAGGTGCGCTGGCGCGCCTGACCGTGGTGGGCGGTGGTCCGGATGCGGTGGAACTGTTGCTGGCCATGCATTTCAACCTGCAGCGCAGTCTGACCCCAGGCGCTTTTGCCGCCTTTGGATTTTCCATCGTGACCGCGGGCGAGCGCCTGCTCGAGGCGCTCCCCGAGCCGCTCGGGCGGGCGGCCGAAGCGGCCTGTCAGGCGCGCGGCATCAGCCTGCTGCGCGGCGCAGCGGTGGTCGAGGTCGAACGCGATGCGGTCAGGCTTTCGAATGGCGCGCGCCTGGCCAGCGACATCACCGTCTGGGCGGCCGGCACGCGGGGCGCGCGTTGGCTGGCAACCTCCGGCCTGGCGTGTGACGCGCATGGGTTGCCGCGGGTGGATGCGCATTTGCGTTCGCTCAGCCACAAAAGGATCCTGGTGGCCGGCCGTAGCGCCAGCGCCGAGGCGCGGGAGGGGTCCGCGAGCGGGCTGCGCGACGGCCCGGTGCTCTCCGCGAGCTTGCGCCAGGCGCTGGCAGGTGAACCGCCGGTCGCCGTGGCGCCGACGGTCCCGCACATCGAATTCGTCACGCTGGGCGGCCAGCGCGCCCTGGCGGCGCGCGGCGCGGTGCCGCTCAAGGCGTCCGCCTGGATGCTGTGGCGCTACAAGAATTGGCTGGACCGGCGCGCCCGGCGCCGTCTGCCGCGCGCGGGATGATCGCCCCCTCGGGTCAGTAGATTCCGGGCAAAAACCGGCTTGTCCGTCCCGCGTAAGTCGCGTAATCGGCAAACCTCGCACCCAGCAGTGCCTCTTCGAAGCGGGCCTTGATGCCCAGCACCACCGCCAGCAGGATCAGGCAAGCCCAGCCCGGATGCACGCCGGGGGCCGCCAGGGTGACGGACGCCGCCACCAGCAACAGGGCGCTGTACATCGGATGGCGTATCCACCGGTAGGGGCCGCCGGTGACCAGCACCCCGCCGGCCTTGGGCACCGGCCGTATGTTGAAGTTGCCTGGACGGTTGTAGAGCAGGGCCCATGCGCCCAGCAGGACGCCGGCGCCGGCCGCGATCGATGCCGGGAGGGCATGCAACGGCAGAGCGCCGAAAACCGCGACCAGGGCCACGAGCCCGAACTGCGCGGCCACCAGCAGGGCGGCCATCTGGTGCGGCGCGCCGCGCGCCCGCTTGGTCGCCCGCCTGCCCACCGTGCGCGTCATCGGATCGTCCATGGCGCGCACCGCGCGGTCTTGCCTGACTTCATGCGGGCCAGTCGTAGTCGATGGTCAGTGGCGCATGGTCGGAAAAGCGCTTCTCCTTGTACACCGCGGCCTTTGTAGCGCGCGCGGCGATGCCGGGGGTGGCGATCTGGTAGTCGAGGCGCCAGCCGACGTTCTTTTCGTAGGCCGCCCCGCGGTTGCTCCACCAGGTGTAGGCCTCGCCGGTGGCGTCCGGGTGCAGGGCGCGGTAGACGTCGACGAAACCGACTTCATCGAATACCCGCGACAGCCACGCCCGTTCCTCGGGCAGGAAGCCGGAGTTCTTCTGGTTGCTTTTCCAGTTCCTGAGGTCGATCTCGCGATGCGCGATGTTGAAGTCGCCGCAAATCACGAATTCGCCGCCGCCCTTGCGCAGCTTCTTCAGGTGCGGCAGGAATTCGTCGAGGAAGCGGAACTTCGCCGCCTGGCGCTCTTCGCCCGAGGAACCCGACGGTTTGTAGATCGATATCACCGAATGGCTGCCGAAGTCGGCCCGCACGTAGCGCCCTTCGGCGTCGAACTCCCGCGAGCCGAAGCCGATCTTCACCGCCTTCGGTTCAGCTCTGCTGTACAGCCCTACGCCGCTGTAGCCCTTTTTCTCGGCATAGTGGAAATGCCCCTTCAATGCGGATGCGCCGGCGCCCGGCCTCATGAACTCCGGCACCATGTCGGCTTCCTGGGCCTTGAGTTCCTGCACGCACAGTACATCGGCCTTCTGCTTCCTGAGCCAGTCGAAGCAGCCCTTTTTGGCCGCCGAGCGGATCCCGTTCAGGTTGAGTGAGATAATCCGCACGATCCTTCCCCGAATATTGACATGTCAGGCTTGCGCCAGGAATTCATCCGCTTTTGCGTCGCCTCCAGGGTTTTGACCTTCGGCGAATTCAAGACCAAGGCGGGGCGGCTTTCGCCGTATTTCTTCAACGCCGGCTCGTTCGATCACGGCGGCGCACTCGGCAGGCTGGCGGAATTCTATGCGAAGACCATCGTCGCAAGCGGCGTTGATTTCGACATGCTGTTCGGCCCCGCGTACAAGGGCATCGGCCTGGCGGCCACGACGGCCGTCGAACTGGCCCGGCTCGGGCGCGATGTGCCGTTCGCCTACAACCGCAAGGAAGCCAAGGACCACGGCGAAGGCGGTGTCATCGTCGGAAGGGCGCTCGCCGGCCGGGTGCTGATCATTGACGACGTCATTTCCGCAGGCACCTCGGTGCGCGAGTCGGTGCAACTCATCCGCGCCGCCGGTGCGAATGTCGCCGGCGTGGTCATCGCGCTCGACCGCATGGAGCGCGGCACGGGCGCGCTGTCGGCCGTCGAGGAAGTCAACCGGCTCTATGGCGTGCCGGTCATCAGCATCGCGAGCCTAGCCGACGTGCTGGGGTTTCTGGATGAGTCGGCGGATCCGGCGTTGATGCGATTCCGGGCCGCAGTGGCTGATTACAGGCGCGATTACGGAACCACGGGGGGCTGATTTGGTCAGGCGGTCGTTTCCCGTGCTGGTGGTGGCCGCCGCACTTTCGGTGACGAGCGGGCCCGCGTGCGCTCAGACCCGCATCTACACCTGCAAGGACGCCAGCGGCAGAACCCTGACTTCCGACCGTCCCTTGCCGGAATGCCAGGGCCGCGAGGGGCGTGTGCTCTCCGGTCAGGGCACCACGGTGCAAAAGATCGATGCGCCTCTCACGCCTGAACAGATCGCCGCCCGTGAAGCCGAGCAGCACAAGAAGCGCGAGGAAGACGAGCGTCGCCGCGAGCAGGCGCGCAAGGACAAGGCGCTGCTCAACACCTATTCGAGCCTGGACGACATCGAGAACAAGCGGCAGCGCGCGCTCGCGCAGGTCGAGCGCGAGATGCGCGAGTCCGAGCGGCGCATATCACTGCTCGACCGGCAGGCGGCCGAAAACCGCGCCGAGGCGGAGTTCTACAAGAAAAAGGCCCTTCCGCCCGACCTAAAAAGGCGGGTCGACGAAAACGAGGCCTCGATCAGGGCTGAGCGCCACCTCTATGAAGCCAAGAAGGGCGAAGTCGCCCAGGTGAACGCCCGGTTCGACGAAGACCGCAGGCGCTATGTCGATCTGACCGGCGCCGTCAACCCGGCGCCGGAAAAGCCGCCGAGGAAATAAGCCATGGCTGGAAACCGGGGAGAGAGGTGCCCGGGAAAAGGCCCGGGGTGATGTTGCCCTTCCCCAAGTCGAACCATCCGACCCGGCGCGTCAGCCGGCCAGCTTGCGTTTGAGAATCTCGTTGACCTGGGTCGGGTTGGCCTTGCCGCGGCTGGCCTTCATGGCCTGGCCCACCAGGGCATTGAAGGCCTTGTCCTTGCCGGCGCGGAATTCCTCCACCGACTTCGGGTTCGCAGCCAGCACTTCGTCGACGATCTTCTCGATGGCGCCGCTGTCGCTAATCTGCCTCAGGCCTTTGGCCTCGATCACCGTGTCCGCGCTGCCGCCTTCGACCCACAGGGTGGCGAAGACTTCCTTGGCGATCTTGCCGGAAATGGTGCCGTCGGCGATGCGTTTCAACAGGCCGCCCAGCATCGCCGGGGTGACCGGCGCGGCGTCCGCGCCAAGGTCGGCCTCATGCAGGCGCCCCAGCAGATCGCCCATGACCCAGTTGGAAACCAGCTTGGCGTCGCCGCCAAAAGCCGCGACGGCGGCCTCGAAGTAACCCGCTAGCCCCCGGGAAGCGGTGAGCGTCGCGGCGTCATAGGCCGGCAGGCCGTATTGTGCTTCGAAGCGCGCGCGCATGGCCTGCGGCAACTCGGGCATGCCCGCCCGGACGCGCGCGACGGCATCGGCCGTGATTTCCAGCGGCAGGAGGTCCGGGTCGGGGAAGTAGCGATAGTCCATCGCGTCTTCCTTGCTGCGCATCGAGCGGGTTTCGTTGCGATCCGGGTCGTAGAGGCGGGTTTCCTGAACGACCCGGCCGCCGTCCTCGATGAGATCGATCTGGCGGGTGATTTCGTGCTCGATCGCCTGTTCGAGGAAGCGGAAGGAATTGAGGTTCTTGATCTCGCAACGGGTGCCGAATTCCTTGCGTCCTTTCGGACGCACCGAGACGTTGGCATCGCAGCGGAACGAGCCTTCCTGCATGTTGCCGTCGCATATGCCGAGCCAGACCACCAGCGAATGCAGGGCCTTGGCATAAGCCACCGCCTCGGCGGAAGAGCGCATGTCGGGCTCGGTGACGATTTCCAGGAGCGGGGTGCCGGCGCGGTTGAGGTCGATCCCGGACATGCCGTGGTAATCCTCATGCAGCGACTTGCCGGCGTCTTCCTCGAGATGCGCGCGGGTGAGCTGCACGGTCTTGTCGACGCCGTCGACATGGATGGTCACGCTGCCGCCCTGCACGACGGGAATCTCGTACTGGCTGATCTGGTACCCCTTGGGCAGATCCGGATAGAAGTAGTTCTTGCGGGCGAAAATCGAACGTTCCGCGACTTTGGCGCCGACCGCCAGCCCGAACTTGATGGCGCATTCCACCGCGCCGGCGTTGAGCACGGGCAACACGCCGGGTAGGGCCAGGTCGATGGCGCTGGCCTGCACGTTGGGCAAGGCGCCGAATCGCGTGGAACTGCCGGAGAAGATCTTCGATTTCGTCGCCAGCTGGGCATGCGTCTCCAGGCCGATCACGACTTCCCAATCCGCGCGCATGGCTACTCCCCGCCTTTCAGGTAACCGGGCATCAGGTCCGGTCGCAAGATGTAGATCTGGTGGCGCACCAGCATGACCTCCGCGATGGCGGTGCCCACCTTGGCCACCTGCTCCGGCGGCATGCCGGTGCCGTCGCGCATCTCGCGCGCGGCTTCATCGAGCAGCTTGGAGGCCTCGATGAGCTTGCTGTGGATGTCGTCGAGCCTGGCCATCAGGCAATGCCTCCGGGCATGCGCCGGTGCCAATCGGTGGCCTGCTGGTAGCGGTGCGCGACGCCGAGCAGCCTGGCTTCCTCGAAGTAGTTGGCCGTCAATTGCAGGCCTACCGGCAGGCCGCGGTCTCCGAAGCCGCACGGGATGCTCATCCCGGGCAGGCCCGCCAGGCTGCCCGGGATGGTGTAGAGATCAGAAAGGTACATCTCCACCGGGTCGGCGGCCTTCTCGCCGAAGCCGAATGCCACGCTGGTGGTGACGGGCCCGGCGATGACATCGCACTCGCGGAACGCGCGCTGGAACTCGTCGGCGATCAGGCGCCGGACCTTTTGCGCCTGTAGGTAGTAGGCGTCGTAGTAGCCGTGCGAGAGCACGTAGGTGCCGATCAGGATGCGCCGCTTGGGCTCGGGGCCGAACCCTTCGGCGCGCGATTTCTTGATCATGTCGGCCAGGTCGCGGTACTCGCTGGCGCGGTGGCCGTAGCGCACGCCGTCGAAGCGCGACAGGTTGCTGGAACATTCCGCCGGTGCGATCACGTAGTACACCGGGATGCCGAGCTCGGCGTTGGGCAGCGAGATCTCCACCAGATGCGCGCCCATCCTTTCGTACTCGGCGAGCGCTGCGCGCACCGCGGCCTCGACGTCGGGCTTGAGTCCCTTGCCGAAGAATTCCTTCGGCATGCCGATGCGCAAGCCCTTGACCGGCATGGCGAGGTCGCGCGTGTAGTCCTCGCTTGCGCGCTCGATGCTGGTGGAATCCCGGGGGTCGAAGCCCAGCATGGCGTTGAAGATCAGCGCCGCGTCCTCGGCCGACTGGGTCATGATGCCCGCCTGGTCGAGGCTGGACGCGAATGCGATCATGCCCCAGCGCGACGCGCGACCATAGGTGGGCTTGATGCCGGTGATGCCGGAGAAGGCGGCCGGTTCGCGGATCGAGCCGCCGGTGTCGGTGGCGGTGGCCGCCGGCGCCAGGCGGGCCGCCACCGCGGTGGCCGACCCGCCGGAACTGCCGCCGGGCACCGCGCCCGGATTCCATGGATTGGCGACATTGCCGTAGGCGCTGTTTTCGTTGGAGGAGCCCATCGCGAATTCGTCGCAATTGACCTTGCCGAGGGTCACCATGCCGGCGCGCGCCATGTTCTCGACCACGGCGGCGTCGAAGGGACTCATGTAGCCCGCCAGCATCTTCGATGCGGCGGTGGAGGCGAAGTCGCGCGTGACGAAGATGTCCTTGTGCGCCACCGGCACGCCGGTCAGCGGCGTGGCGCGACCTTCGGCGCGCATCCGGTCGGCCGCGCGCGCCTGCGCGAGCGTGACCTCGGGACGCATGTCCAGGAAGGCGTTGAAGGCGCGGAATCTTTCGATGCGGGCCAGGAAAAGCTGCGCCAGTTCGACGGCCGAGACTTCCCCGGACCCAAGCGCGCGGGAGAGCTCGGCGACGGATTTTTCGAACATGGCGCTACTCGATCACGCGCGGGACGAGGAACAGGCCATCCTGCTTCTCGGGAGCGTTTCGCATGTTGGGTTCGCGCATGTCGGTTTCTGTGACGCGATCTTCGCGCAGTCGTTGTGTGCCGCCGAGCGGATGCGACATCGGCTCGATGCCGCTGGTATCGACCCGTGACAGCCGTTCGATCATGCCGAAAATATCGTTTAACTGGGCGAGGGTCCCGGCCGCCTCGGCGGCGGAAATCTCGATACGCGCCAGATGCGCGATGCGCGTGACATCGTCAAGGGTCAGGGCCATGGATTCGCAAGGGATCGCCGGGGACCGGGCCGCCCGTGGGCGGGGTCGGCAGGACCGGGCAGGTGCGCGGAAATGGCCTGAATTATAAGGTAGAATTTGCGGTTATCTTGTGCAGTCACAGGCGCGCGCCACCGGCCCCGCGGAATACCTGCCCCGCCAGGTGGCCACGACGTCCTGGCATAGCGAAAGTCCTTCATGTTCGGTTTTTTGCGCAGCTATTTCTCCAACGATCTCGCGATCGACCTGGGTACCGCCAATACCCTCATCTACGTGCGCGGCAAGGGCATCGTGCTTGACGAGCCCTCGGTGGTCGCGATCCGCCAGGAGGGCGGCCCCTCCGGCAAGAAGACCATCCAGGCGGTCGGCAAGGAAGCCAAGCTCATGCTCGGCAAGACCCCGGGCAACATCACCGCCATCCGGCCGATGAAGGATGGCGTCATCGCCGACTTCACCGTCACCGAGCAGATGCTCAAGCAGTTCATCAAGAAGGTGCACGAGTCGCGCCTGCTGTCGCCCAGTCCGCGCATCATCATCTGTGTGCCGTGCGGCTCGACCCAGGTGGAACGCCGCGCCATCCGCGAATCCGCGCTCGGTGCGGGCGCCTCCCAGGTGTACCTGATCGAGGAACCGATGGCCGCGGCCATCGGCGCGGAACTGCCGGTGTCGGATGCCACCGGGTCGATGGTGGTCGACATCGGCGGTGGCACCACCGAGGTGGGCGTCATCTCCCTGGGCGGCATGGTCTATGCGGGCAGCGTGCGGGTCGGCGGCGACAAGTTCGACGAGGCCATCATCAACTACATCCGCCGCAACTACGGCATGCTGATCGGTGAAACCACGGCGGAGTCGATCAAGAAACAGATCGGTTCGGCCTTCCCCGGCTCCGAGGTCAAGGAGATGGAGGTCAAGGGCCGCAATCTCGCCGAGGGCATTCCGCGCTCCTTCACCATCTCTTCAAACGAAATCCTCGAGGCCTTGACCGACCCGCTCAATTCCATCGTCTCGGCGGTCAAGTCCGCGCTCGAGCAGACGCCCCCCGAACTGGGCGCCGACATCGCCGAAAAAGGCATGGTGCTGACCGGTGGCGGCGCGCTTCTGCGCGATCTGGACCGACTGCTGATGGAGGAGACCGGCCTGCCCGTGATCGTCGCCGAAGATCCGCTCACCTGCGTGGTGCGGGGTTCCGGCATCGCGCTGGAACGGATGGAGAAGCTGGGCGCGATCTTCACGAACGACTAGAAGAGCAGGCGAGCGTGCAAGCCTGCGTTGGCCCGGCCCGGAACGCTTCGCCGCCGGGCGGGCTCCGGAGTCCGCGTCAACGCAGCGCATCCCGGTCCGCCAGGCTGCCGTAGCGGTATGGCGCCGACCTAGCCTGGTCCCATAGTCCCGGGTCGATGGAATACACTCCGCCGCCGTTTTTCAAGCAGGGGCCCTCGGCCCTCGCGCGGCTGGTCCTGTTTGCCCTGATGTCGCTGGCCCTCCTGGTGTTCGACGCGCGCTTCAAGCTTCTGGAACGGGTGCGTTTCGGGGTGGCCACCGTCCTCTACCCGCTGCAGATCGCGGCGCGTGCACCCGGGGACGCCGCAGCCAATCTTTCCGGCTACCTCGCCCGCCAGCGCCAGCTCCTGACCGAAAATGAGCGCCTCGAGCGGGAAAAGCTCGAATCTGCCAAAACGCTCATGCGCGCCGCGCAACTGGAAGCTGAAAATACCAATCTGCGCGGGCTGCTGGCAATGCGCGAGCGCATTCCCCTGGTTGCGGTGGCGGCCGAAATGCTTTTCGATGCGCGCGATCCGTTCACCCGGAAGGTGGTCATCGACAAGGGGGTGCTGGCGGGCGTCAAGGCCGGGCAGGTGGTTGTCGATGCAACCGGCGTCGTGGGTCAGGTCACGCGAGCGTTCCCGGCCGTGGCCGAAGTGTCCTTGCTGACCGATCGCGGCCAGGCCATTCCTGTGCAGGTGGTGCGCAACGGCCTGCGCGCCATCGCCTACGGCACGCCGGGCGGCGCCGATGGCGGCACCATGGAACTCAAGTTCCTGGCTTCAAACGCCGATGTCCGCGAGGGCGATGTGCTCACCACCTCCGGGCTCGACGGTGTCTACCTGCCGGGGCTGCCGGTGGCGACGGTACTGCGCATCGAACGCGAAGCCGGTTACGCGTTCGCACGCATCATCTGCAAGCCGGCGGCCGGCATCGACCATTTCGGGCAGGTGTTGGTGCTCACCGCGGAAAAGCAGGCAGTGTCCATGCCTGCGCCGGAAACCGAGGAAAAATCCGTGAAGGGCAAGCGCAGGAAGCTGCGCGCCGAGGCTGGCGACAAAGGCGTGGCCGCGCCCGAGGCGCCAGCCGCCCCTGGCCCCGGCCCCAACTCCGCCGCGCCGGAAAAGAAGTAATCGCCATGCCCGCCCCGAGCCAGCCACAGCAGTACATCCTCCTGCCGGTCAACCCCTGGTTCATCGGCTTTACGCTGGTGTTGTCCCTCATGCTCAACCTGCTGCCGTTGCCACGCGGCGGCTGGGCCTTGCTGGTGCCGGACTGGGTTGCCCTGAGCCTGGTGTTCTGGAACATCCACCAGCCGCGTCGTGTAGGGCTGCTGCTGGCCTGGGTGCTCGGGCTGGTCATGGATGTCAACAACGCCAGCCTCCTCGGCGAGCACGCGCTCGCCTACTCGATCCTCTCCTATGCCGCCATCACGATGCATCGCCGGGTCCGCTGGTTCGGCATCTCGGGCCAGATCGTGCATGTGCTGCCGCTCCTGCTTGCGGCGCAGGGCGTGGTCTTGCTGATCCGTCTGCTGGTCGGCGGCGCCTTTCCGGGCGCCCTGTACTTCGCCTCCAGCGTGATCGCGGTACTGTTGTGGCCCGCGATCAGCTTCCTCTACCTGGCCCCGCAGCGGCGCTCGGTCGACAAGGACGAGAACCGGCCGATCTAGGCCGATGCGGGATCGGGTGCGATCGAGCGTGCAGCCCGCGCGGTTTTCCGCATCTTCGAGGCGAGCTTTCAGTCGTTGAAGCGGCGGGCCACCAGGACGGCGTTGCTGCCCCCGAACCCGAAGGAATTCGACATCACGACTTCCGCGCGAGCAAGCGGCCTCGCCTGCAGCGGTACATAGTCGAGATCACAGGCAGGATCCGGCTGCCATAGATGCGCTGTCGGTGGCGCAATCCTGCGGCGTAGCGCCTCGATGGCGGCGATGAATTCCAGCGCGCCGGTGGCTCCCATCAAGTGCCCGTGGAGCGCTTTGGTCGCGCTCACCGGGATCGAGTCGGCGCCAAGGCCGAACACCTTGCGGATGGCGGTGGTTTCGCTCATATCACCGGCCTTGGTGCCGGTGCCGTGCGCATTGATGTGGTCCACCTGATCCGGGTTCAGGCCTGCTTCTGCAAGCGCGGCGCGCATTGCACGTGCCTGGCCGTCCGCGTCGGGTTGGGTGATATGGCTGGCGTCGCCCGTATTGCCGTAGCCCGCGATCTCGGCCAAGATAGTTGCGCCGCGTGCGCGCGCGCTTTCGAGCGATTCGAGCATCACGGCGGCGGCACCTTCAGCCAGCAGGAAGCCGCTGCGGTCGGCGGAGAACGGCCTGCACGAGGTTTCCGGTTGCGCCGCATCGATCCTGGCCAGTGTGCCCAACGACTCCCAGGCCTTGATGACGCCTTCGGTCAGGAGCGCTTCGGATCCGCCCGCCAGCGCGGCGCGCGCCAGTCCGAAGCGAATGGCCCGAAAGGCTTCACCAATCGCGATGGCCGATGACGAACAAGCCGAGGAGTAGGTGCACGTGGGCCCGCGGAGGCCGAGTTCTATCCCGATTTGGCCGGTCGCAGCGTTTGTCATGACCGATACGATGGTCGATGGCTTGAGCCTAGACACTTTCGCGACCAGAAGGTCCTGGTAGGCGCCTTCCAGCGTTCCGGCGCCGCCCATGCCTGTGCCCCAGAAAAGCCCGGCATGTTCAGAAACCGTGCCTTCGGCCGACCATCCTGATGCCTTGACCGCCTGTCGCGCCGCGAGCAGCGCCAGCATGCTCACGCGGTCGAGGCTGACGCGCTTGATTTTCGGGAAAAGGCTGTCGAGGTCCGCTTCGACCAGGCCTGCGTACACCGTGCCCGCCCAGGGCGCTTCCACTCTCTTTAAGCCGGCGCGCCCCTCAACGAGGCTGGTGAAGAAGCGGTCGACGTCGTTGCCCAGCGGAGAACAGATACCGATGCCGGTGACAACGACGCGATTCACAGCGTTTCAGCGGCTTTTTTCGCAAGCAAGCGGTCAACTTCAGAGGCGATGTCTGCCACGGTTTCCACTGGCGTAGGATCGCTGTTGAGGTCAAGACCGAATTCCTCTTCAAGCTTGAAAAGGAATTCGAGAGTGGCAAGGGAGTCGATGCCAAGATCGGCAAGCTTGGACGCCTCGGCGACCTGTTCAGCAACCAAGTCGAACTCCGCCACCAGCATTTCCTGCACTTTGGCTAGGGTGCTCATGTCACTGATATCCGCAAATCCGAAGAGATGGCCCCCCTTCCGCAGCACTGGATTGTACATGCCGAGCCGCAAAAGCCGGGTTTGCCGCCGTTCCTACTTGAAATCCGCCATCATCTGGTCGGCGATGGTTATACCCTCGGAAGTGGCGGCGCAAAGATCGGCATACGCCGCAAAAGGAGGCGGTGCCGGGAGCCCTTCGTCAAGCAAGTGGTCGTTGCGAAAGGTCATGCCGAGGGCTGCGAACGAGCCGTAAATCCTGATGGCCCGCTGCATGATGCGCGGATGACACGGCCCCAGCCGGCTTTGGTACTCGCCGCTCATGGCGGCCAACTGTTCCAGGCTTGACTGGCGATAGCGCGAAAGGATTGGAGTCGTACCGCGACCGCGCGCGATGGCTGCGTCCAGTTCGGCGAAGGTGGACGCAAGCGTCGGCCCGGCCGACAAGTGGTACAGAGAATGTTTGAGCGAGCATTTGAGCGCAAGCTCTATCAGGGCATGCGCTGTCCAGTCGACCGGCACGACATCGATCCGTCCCTCCGGCGCTACGGTCCAGCGCTCGAGCAGCATGGCGGTGCGGAACACCCAGAAAATGCTGCCGGAGGGCCGCGTGCCCAGGCTTGAATGGCCGACGATGATGGTCGGTCGCGCCTGGATAAGCGGCAACTGCGGCAGTTCGCGGCGCAGCTTGCGCTCGATCTCGATCTTGGTTTCGGTATAGGGCACCAGATGCCGGATCGGGTCGGTCGGGACGTGGTCTTCCGCGACCGGCGGCACGGCGTCGGGGCCGACGCACATGGCCGTGCCGACATGCACGAAGCGCTCCACCCTGGCCAGCCCCACGAGCCGCTCGGCGAACCTGAACGTGCCATCCACATTGATCGGCCATAGGTCGGGTGTGGTCGCGAAGGTCGTCAGCGCCGCCGAATTGATCACGTGCGTGACCGCCTCGAGAGCTCGGTCGGCGAAGATGGCATCGGGTGCGGCGAAATCTCCCAGGACGATCTGCTGCGCGGAAACGCGCGCGAGGGCGGCTGCGGGGACCTCGAACCTGGCAAGGGTGGCGCGGATGCGCTGCGCGCCCTCCTCCTTGCTGGCCGCGCGCACCAGCATGCGCACCTGCGGCCAGATATCCCGCGTCACCAGGTCGGCGATGACGGCGCCGCCCAGGAATCCAGTGCCGCCGGTAACGAGAAGGCAGGAGCGCGAATCGAACATGCGAAGGGGACTCGCCCGGCCGGCGCGGCCATTTGGTAAAAGGCTGAAGTATAGGGCTCGCGGACCCTCCGGGTAACGGTGGCGGTTCATGTGCGGGGGAATTTGCGGAAATCCGCTGTGCGTGGGGGCCGGAGACCCTAGAATTGCAGGCTAGTCAATCCGCGACCGATTCCCACGTGTTTTCCCGCCGCAACAAGCGACGCCTGTTCCGTACGTTCGAGGCGCCCAGCCTTCCCGGGGGGCGCGCCACCGAACTCAAGAACACCGAGCAGGAAATCCGCGCCTTCCAGCTGCGCCTGGGCGCCGCCGGGCTGCTGGTCATCGGCTGCTTTGCGCTCCTGTTTGCGCGATTCGTGTATCTGCAGGTCGCAAGCTACGACGAATACCAGTCGGCGGCCGAGGAAAACCGGATTTCCATCCTGCCGATCGCGCCCAACCGCGGGCTCATCCTCGACCGCAACGGCGTGGTGCTGGCGCGCAACTACTCCGCCTATACCCTGGAAATCACGCCCTCCAAGGTGTCAGACCTGGACCAGGTCATCGATGAGTTGGCGCAGCTGGTTGAAATCCAGCCGCGCGACCGAAGGCGCTTCCAGAAACTGCTGTCGGAGTCCAAGACCTTCGATTCCCTGCCCATCCGCACCCGCCTGACCGATATCGAGGTGGCCCGTTTTGCCGCCAACCGGTGGCGCTTCAAGGGCGTGGAAATCAAGGCACGCCTGTTCCGCCAGTATCCGCAGGGCGAGAGCGCCGCGCATGTGATCGGCTACATCGGCCGCATCAGCCAGAAAGACCAGGAATTGCTGGAAGAGCGCGATCTGGTCGCCAACTATAAGGGCTCCGAGCACATCGGCAAGATCGGCATCGAGCAAAGCTACGAGCGGGAGTTGCATGGCACCACCGGCTCCGAGCAGGTGGAGGTCGACGCCGGCGGCCGGGCGGTGCGCACCCTGTCGCGCACTGCGCCGGTCTCCGGGAACAACCTGGTCCTGACGATCGACATCGAACTGCAGAAGATCGCCGAGGAAGCGCTGGGCAATCGCAAGGGCGCCGTCGTGGCGATCGATCCCCTGACCGGCGAGCTGCTTGCGTTCGCCAGCCGGCCGTCGTTCGACCCCAACCTTTTCGTCGACGGCATAGACAGCGCCAACTGGGATGCGCTCAACAATTCCCCCGACAAGCCGCTCCTGAACCGGCCGCTGCGCGGCGCCTATCCGCCCGGGTCGACCTACAAGCCCTTCATGGCGCTGGCCGCGCTCAATACCGGCAAGCGCCGGCCCGAGCAGTCGATCAGCGACCCCGGATATTTCATGTTCGGCAACCATCGCTTCCGCGACGACAAGGTCGGCGGCCATGGCACTGTGGACATGGTGAAGTCGATCGTCGTCTCCTGCGACACCTATTACTACGTGCTCGCCAACGACATGGGCGTCGATACGATCGCCCGCCAGATGGCGCCGTTCGGTTTCGGTGCGCTGACCGGCATCGATATCGAGGGGGAGCTGCCCGGCGTGCTGCCGTCCACCTGGTGGAAGGCCAAGCGCTTCCGGCGCCCGGAGCAGCAGAAGTGGTATGCGGGTGAAACCATTTCGATCGGCATTGGCCAGGGCTACAACGCCTATACGCCCCTGCAGCTTGCCCATGCCACCGCCATCATCGCAGCCGACGGCCTGGTCAAAACGCCGCGCCTGGTGCGCCACGTGCACGATCTGCGCACCGACGAGAAGCGCCCGGTCGAGTTGCCGGTCGCCAAGGACGCACTGGGACAGCCGCGCCCACAGAAGCTGCCATTCAAGCCTGAGCATCTGGCCGTGATCAAGGAGGGGCTCGAAGGCGTGCCGATTTCCGGAACCAGCGCCCGCGCCTTCGCCGGCGCAGCGTATGTGAGCGCCGGCAAGACCGGAACCGCGCAGGTATTCACCATCAAGCAGAACGAGAAGTACGATGCCAAGCGCGTAGCCGAGCATCTGCGCGATCATGCCTGGTACATGGCTTATGCGCCTGTTGACAAGCCGCGCATCGCGCTCGCGGTCCTAGTGGAGAACGGCGGCTTCGGCGCGCAATCGGCGGCGCCGATCGCGCGACAGGTGTTCGATTTCCACCTGACCGGCAAGCGCCCCGAAAAGGCCGGACAGGCGCCGTTCCTCGGCAAATCCGGCGCGGGTGCGGAAGGCGAGGATGATTAGGCGTGCGCTTGCCAGGGTGTTCGGCGGCATCGACGCCCCATTGATGACCATCGCCGGCCTGCTGATCGGTGTGGGCATGCTGGTCCTTTTTTCGGCCACCTATGACCAGCCTGCGCGCTTTTTTGACCAATTGCGCAATTTCGGCATCGCGCTCCTGGTGATGTGGGTGGTGGCCCAGGTGCCGCCGCAGACCCTGATGCGCCTGGCTGTACCTGTCTATCTGGTCGGTGTGGCGCTTCTGGTTGCGGTGTTCCTGTTCGGCGTACGCAAGAAGGGCGCGACCCGCTGGCTCAACCTGGGCATCACCACCATCCAGCCCTCGGAGATCATGAAGATCGCCATGCCGCTGATGATCGCATGGTATTTCCACAAGCACGAGGTGCTGGTGCGCGCGCGCGACTACCTGGTCACAGGCCTGTTGCTGATACTGCCGGTCGGACTGATCGCCAAGCAGCCCGACCTCGGCACCGCCATCCTGGTGTTTGCCGCCGGCGCGTACGTGATGTTCTTTGCCGGACTGTCGTGGAAGCTGATATTGCCGGCCTTTATCGCCGGCGTGGTCTCGGTCGGCTGCGTGATTGCCTTCGAGGAGCGCATCTGCCAGAGCGGCGTGGTTTGGCCGGGCTTCAAGGAATACCAGAAGCACCGGGTCTGCACCTTGCTGGACCCGGCGTCGGACCCGTTGGGCAAGGGTTTCCACACCATCCAGTCGGTAATCGCCGTGGGCTCCGGCGGCGCGACCGGCAAGGGCTGGCTCAAGGGTACGCAGGCGCATCTCGAATTCATTCCGGAGCGCCATACCGATTTCATCTTCGCCGTGTATTCCGAGGAGTTCGGCCTGATCGGCAACTTCGCGTTGATCATCCTGTACTGTGCGTTGATTGCGCGCGGCTTCATGATCGCGGCCAATGCGCCGACCTTCTTTGCGCGCTTGCTGGCCGGCGCCATCACGATGATTTTCTTCACCTATGCCTTCGTGAACATGGGCATGGTCAGCGGCATCCTGCCTGTGGTGGGCGTACCTTTGCCCCTGATAAGCTACGGCGGGACCGCGCTGGTCACCCTGTTCCTGGGCATCGGCATGCTCATGAGCATACAGAGGCACAGAAAGCTGGTGCAGACCTGAGATGATTCCGATCGTCGAGTTCGTCAACCATGTGCTCGGGCAGCATGCCTGGGCGCGCGCCCGTCTGGCCGTCCATGCGGGCAAGCGCATCCGCTTCGAATCCGGCCTCATCGATACGCGGCTCGAGATCACCGCTTCCGGGACGCTGGCGCCCGCGGCGGACGAAGCCGGCGCGAGCATCGTGTTTCGCATCGATCCGGCCCAGTTGCCGCTGATGCTGGCCGATCCGGGTGCCGCATTGAAGAGGGTCCATATCGAAGGCGATGCCGAACTCGCGCAACTGGTAGGAACGCTTGCCCGCGAAGTGCGCTGGGACGCCGAGGAAGACCTGAGCCGCGTGGTCGGCGACGTGCCCGCCTTTCACGCGATGCGCGCCGCGCGCGGGCTCGCCGCCTGGGGGCTGGACGCCGCGCAGCGGCTTGCCGGCACCAGTACCGCCTACCTGGCCGAGGAGGCGCCAGTGCTGGTTCGCCAGGCGGCATTGGAGGAACATGCCGAGGCGGTCTCTGCGCTGCGGGATGCCTGCGCCCGCATGGAAAAGCGCATCGCCTTGCTTGAAGGCCGGCGCAGAGCCCGCGCCTAGCGGCGCGTCGCCAGCAGCGCTTCCACCTCGGCGCGTCCGGGCATGCTGCGCGAGCCCAGCCTGGCGACCTTGATCGCCGCGGCCGCCGAGGCGAACTCGATCGCGCTTGCGAGCGCCTGACCCTCGGCGATGCAAAGCGCGAAGGCGCCGTGGAAAGCGTCCCCGGCGCCGGTGGTGTCGACAGCCGCGGCCGCGAAGGCGGGGGTATGGCGCAGCTCGTCAGGGTGGTTCGCGCTGACCCACTGGCAGCCCCGCTCGCCGCGCGTGACCACCGCGGCGCGCGCGCCTGCGGCCAATGCCTCGCGCAATCCGGCCAGGAGCGCGGCGTCGGTGAAGCAGGCGAAGCCCGGCTCGGAGAAAACGGCGTAATCCGCGCCGCCCACGAGGCGCCGCAACGCGTCGCGTTCGCCGGTGTCGCCATCGAGCACGGACGGCACACCCTGCGCGCGCGCTGCGGCCAATGC
>CANGUJ010000006.1 GCA_947456845.1 Burkholderiales bacterium
CTGTGCGACGGCGGTCGGCAGGTAGTCCTTCATGAACACGATCACCTGCGGCAGGGCGATGATGAAGGCCGCGCCGAAAATCGCGCCGTGAAACGATCCCAGGCCGCCAATGAACACCAGCGTGGCCATCTCGATGGACACCAGGAGGTTGAACTGCTCGGGCGAAATGAACTGGAGCTTGTGCGCGTACAGCGCGCCGGCCACGCCGGTGAGCATGGCCGAGAGCGCGAAGGCCACGGTCTTGTAGCGCGCCAGGTGGATGCCCATGCTCTGCGCGGAGATCTCGGAATCGCGGATGGCGACAAACGCGCGCCCGGTCGGGCTGCGCATCAGGTTGATGAGCCCCAGCAGGATGACGGCGGTCAGGCCCAAGCACAGGTAGTAGAAGCGCGCATCGCTGTCGATGGTCACGCCGAAGAAATCGATCTGCTTCAACTGCTTGCCGGAATTGCCGCCGGTAACATGCTCCCAGCGGGTGATGATCTCTTCGACGATGAAGCCGAAGGCCATGGTGGCGATCGCCAGGTAGATGCCCTTCAGGCGCAGCGCCGGCAGACCCACCAGCACGCCGGCTGCGCCGGACAGCAGGGCCGCCGCCAGGAGCGAGACGGCGAACGGCACCCCCCGGGCCTGCAGCAGGGCTTCGGTATAGGCACCCACCGCGAGGAACGCCGCGTGCCCCAGCGAGATCTGGCCGGTGAAACCGATCAGGAGCATCAGCCCGAGGCCGATGATGCAATAGATCAGGATGAACACCATCTGGCCCACCAGGTATTCCGGCAGCACCAGGGGCAAACCGAGCAGGCACACCGCCAGCAGGCCGTACCAGAACACCTGCACGCCGTCCTTGAAAAGACGGATATCCTGGTCGTAGTCGGTCTTGAAATGGAAGCGCATCAGACCTTCTTCCTGAGCTTTTCGCCGAACAGGCCGGACGGCTTGACCATCAGGACGATGAGCACGACGATGTAGGCCGCGATGTCCTTGATGCCCTCGGGCAGGTAGAAGCCGGCGAAGGACTCCACCAGGCCGATGATGATGCCGCCGGCGATGGCGCCTGGAATGCTGCCGAAGCCGCCCACCACGGCCGCCGGAAACGCCTTCAGGCCGATGAAGCCCATGTTGGCATGCACGAAGGTGATCGGCGCCAGCAGGATGCCGGCGAAAGTGGCCACCGCTGCCGAAAGGCCCCAGATCAGCGTATTGATGCGCGCCACCGGTATGCCCATATAGTAGGCGGCGAGCTGGTTTTGCGAGGCCGCCTGCATGGCGATGCCGATGCGCGTGAATCGGAAGAACCCGAACAGCACCGCACACAGCGCGGCGGTCATGAGGATGATCATCAGCTGCTCGAGCGAGATGGCCGCGCCGCCGAGGTTGACCACCTTCTCGGCGAAGGGGGTGACGATCTTGTAGGTGTCGGTGCCCCAGCCGGGCATCATCGTCACCACCCCGCGCATCACGTAGCCCACCCCGATGGTGACCATCACCACCGTGAACTGCGCCTGTCCGAGCACCGGGCGCAGCACGATGCGCTCGGCCAGCATGCCGTAGGCCGCCATCACGGCCAGCGCGAAGACGATCGCCGCCCAGTAGGGCCAGCCCATGACGGCGGTGGCGGTATAGGCGAAAAAGCCGCCCAGCATCATGAGGTCGCCCTGGGCGAAATTGACCGTCTCGGTGGCCTTGTAGATGAGGACGAAACCCAGCGCAACGAGCGCGTATACGCACCCGATGGCGATGCCGCTCAACGCCAACTGTAAAAACTGCGCCAACTTGATTTGTCTCCGCGGTGCCCGGGGTTCACCCCTGACTTGATCTTTCGTCGACCTTTTTCAGGCGCCGCAGAGACTAACCGCCCCGGCCGCCGGCGTCAATGCGGCCAATCCCTAGGCGTCGGGCGGCGCGCCCGCGCCCCGCCATGGGTCGATTCATGCAGCCTGCGCAGTGCCGCGCGCCTGGCGGCGCGACAGCGGCCCGGGGTCGCGCAACAGGCGCTTGACCGCATGCACGGTCGCCACCTCGCCCTGGTTGGCAAACGCCTCATGGTTGCGCTCGATCTCCCCGGGCACGTAGTGGTAGTTGACCATGAAGCCGGCCGCCTGGGCGATGCCCTTGGGCGACACATCGGCCATCCAGTTCACCCGCGCGAGGCGGGCGCCATTGCCGAGATGAAAACGCGCCACCGGATCGACCGCGCTGCCGTCGCGGCCGCGCGCCACCAAGAGGTAGTAGGCGACGGCGTTCTGCAGCACCGGCTTCAAGGCCTTGCAGGCCACGTTGTCCCGATGCCAGTCGGGCACGTCGAGTAGCTTGAGCGCGTCGAGATCGGCCGGCGTGAACGGGGCCGGATTCCTCCCCGTGCGGGTGCGGCCCACCCAGGCGAGGAAGCCCGGCACCGGCGAGAGCGTGACGAAGTTGTCGAGCGACGGGCACTCGCGCTTCAACTCCTCGACCACCTGCTTGATGAGGAAACTGCCGAAGGACACCCCGCGCAGTCCCAGTTGGCAATTCGAAATCGAGTAGAACACCGCCGTGGTGGCGCGCGCCGGGTCGGTGGCCGGGCGCCCCATCGCCAGCACCGGCGCGATGGCGTCCGGGATCTCCCCCTGCAGGGCCACCTCCACGAAGATCAGCGGCTCGTCGGCCAGCGTGGGGTGGAAAAACGCGAAGCAGCGCCGGTCCGCCGGCTCCAGGCGGGCACGCAGGTCCTCCCAGCTTTCGATCTGGTGCACCGCCTCATAGCGGATGATCTTTTCCAGGATATGCGCCGGCGTGGTCCAGTCGATGCGCTTCAAGACCAGGAAGCCGCGGTTGAACCATGAGGAGAACAGGTGGACGAAGTCGGCGTCGACCACGCCCAGGTCGCTGTCGCGCCCGCGGTCGGCCATGGCACGGATCAGGTCCTCGCGCATGCGCACCAGCGCGGCGGTGCCGCCCGGCGCGAGGTTGAGGCGACGGATCAGTTCCTGCCGGCGCGGCTCGGCCGCCTTGTGAAGGGCCAGCGTGTTGGAGGCGTCCGGATTGTCCCGGTAGCGCGCGATGGCGTCCTCCAGCCGCTTGCGGTCGGCGCCGAAGCGGCCGGCGCGCAGGGCCTCGAGAATGCGGCCTCGCGCCAGCGGGTCGAGCTGCGAGTAGCGTTCGATGATGGAGGTGGCCATGGCAACGCCCGACGCCGCCCCGCGGCCGGAAATCAGCGCCACGCAGTCTCGTAGCAATTCGCCCATGGACACCCGCTGACGGGCCGCCGGCGGGGTCATGGCGGCAGGCAGGGCGGACAAGAAAGCTCGAATGGGGTTGGGTCCCATGACAACACTCCGAATACGAACCGCTGGATACAACGCCCTTCAAGCGGCACTCTTTAACGTGACGCCCTTCGTACGGCGCCGCAGGCCATCGCCCGCATGACACCGCGATCAAGGCACGGTGGACGCAGCACGGTGGACGCGGCACGGTGAACGCGGCGCGGCAGCTGCAACACCGCCGGGCGGCAGGGCGGCGCGGTTGCGGCACGCTGCGCCGCTCTCAACGCCCGCCGACGCGCTCATATTGACATAGCATGACACACCCAGGACGCAAGGCGCCGGCCGCACCGCGAAACTCCGACCCCGGCGGAACCCGCACGGCATGACCTGCATGGTCGCCTGCACTATCATGCGTACTGCTCCGCACCCGGTTCCTATCGCATGTCCTGGCAACCCGAACTCGATGAACTTGAACGCCGCCGGCGCGCCGCGCTCGAAATGGGCGGCCCGGAGAAGGTGGCGCGCCATCGCAACAACGGCAAGCTGACCGTGCGCGAGCGCATTGCGCTCCTGCTCGACACGGACAGTTTCCACGAAATCGGCTCGGCTTCGGGCTTCGCGCGATACGACGCGGCCAACCAGCTACAGGCCTTCACGCCTACCAACCAGATCATCGGGCGCGGGCGCATCGAGGGCCGCAGCGTGGCCGTCTCGGCCGACGATTTCACCGTGCGCGGCGGGGCCAACGACGGCGGCGTGATCGAAAAACTCGGCTATGTCGAGCGCATGGCCTGCGAATTGCGCCTGCCCCTGGTGCGCCTTGTGGACGGCACCGGCGGGGGCGGCTCGGTGAAGACCATCGAGACCATCGGCCGCACCTATGTGCCGGCGGTGCCGGGCTGGGAATTTGCCATCATGAACATGGCCACCGTGCCGGTGGTCGGCCTGGCGCTCGGTTCGGTGGCGGGCCTGGGCGCGGCGCGGGTGGTCACCAGTCACTATTCGCTGATGGTCGAGGGCATTGCGCAGATCTTCGCCGCCGGCCCGCCTGTGGTCGCACGCGCCGGCGAAAAAGTCACCAAGGACGAGCTCGGCGGCGCCGCCATTCATGCCGGCAACGGCACGGTCGATGACGTGGTGGCGAGCGAGGCCGAGGCCTGCGCCCGCGCGCGGCGCTTCCTGTCCTACCTGCCGCCCTCCGTGCATGCGTTGCCGCCGCGCGGCGCGGTTGAGGACGTTCCCGCGCGCAGCGAGGAGTGGCTGCTGTCCGCCATCCCGCGCGATCCGCGCAAGGTCTACAAGATGCGCCCCATCGTCGAGGCGCTGGTCGACCGCGGCTCGTTCTTCGAGATCGGCCGTGCCTGGGGCAAATCGGTGATTACCGGCCTGGCGCGGCTTGACGGCTGGCCGGTGGCGGTGATCGCAAGCGATCCCTACCACTACGGCGGCGCCTGGACGGCACGGGCCGCGGAAAAGCTGGTGCGCTTCATCGACATGGCGCAGACCTTTCACCTGCCGGTGGTGCATCTGGCCGACATCCCGGGTTTCCGCATCGGCGTACAGGCCGAGCAGGAGGCCACCATCCGCTACGGCTCGCGCGCCATGGCGGCGATCTACCAGGCCACCGTGCCGTGGTGCTCGGTGCTGGTGCGGCGCGCCTTCGGGGTGGCCGGCGCCGCGCACCAGAGCACCGGGCGTTTCAACCTGCGCTATGCCTGGCCGTCGGGCGAATGGGGCTCGCTGCCGATCGCCGGCGGCCTGGAAGCCGCCTACAAGGCCGAACTGGAAGCCGCGCCCGACCCGGCGGCGCGCCTGGCGGAAATCGAGGCGCGCCTGAAGCAGTTCACCTCGCCCTTCCGCACCGCGGAGCAGTTCATGGTGGAGGAAATCATCGATCCGCGCCAGACGCGGCGCCTGTTGACCGAGTTCGCCAACCTGGCGGCGCCGCTGCGCGCGCCCGGGCCGTCGGCCTTCGGCATGCGGCCGTGAATCCGAGTTGTGGCCAGACCCGCGCGCTTGCGACACTGCGCCGGTGATTCCCGCTTGAATCGAGGACGAACCCCATGAACAAGGTGGCCCTGATCATCGGCGCCGGCGACGCCACCGGCGGCGCCGTCGCGCGGCGCTTCGCCCGCGCAGGCTTCACCGCCTGCGTGACCCGGCGCGACGTGGCAAAGCTCGCCGCCCTCAAGGCCGCCATCGAGGCCGAAGGCGGCACCTGCCATGCCTTCGGCTCGGACGCCCGCGAAGAGGACGCGGCGGTCAAGCTGTTCGCCGATATCGAAGCCGGCATCGGCCCGATCGAGGTATGCGTATTCAACATCGGCGGCAACGTGCGCTTCGGCATCGCCGAGACCACCGCGCGCGTGTACCGCAAGGTATGGGAGATGTGCGCCTTCGCCGGCTTTCTGGCCGGGCGCGAGGCCGCGAAAGTCATGCTGCCGAGGCAGCGCGGCACCATCATCTTCACCGGAGCCACCGCCTCGCTGCGTGGCGGTTCGGGGTTCGCCGCCTTCGCCGGCGGCAAGCATGCCCTGCGCGCGCTGGCGCAAAGCATGGCGCGCGAACTCGGGGCCCAGGGCATCCATGTGGCGCACGCCATCATTGACGGCGCCATCGACACCGCCTTCATCGCCGAGCGTTTTCCGGAACGCTATGCGCTGAAGGCGCAGGACGGCATCCTCGATCCCGACGCGATCGCGGATGCCTACTGGATGCTGCACACCCAGCCGCGCTCGGCCTGGACCCACGAACTGGACCTGCGCCCGTGGATGGAAAAATGGTGATGCGCCAGGCCTCCGGGGCCCAACACTGCAAGCGGAGAACATCAGGATGAAGCAAGTGGAGTTCTACTTCGATTTCGGCAGCCCGGCGTCCTACCTGGCATGGACGCAACTGCCGAAGATCGCCGCAGCCGCCGGCGCGCGGATCGTCTGGAAACCCATGCTGCTGGGCGGCGTGTTCAAGGCCACCGGCAACGCCAGCCCGGTGACGGTGGCGGCCAAGGGGAAATGGATGATGGGAGATCTTGCGCGCTTCGCGGCCCGCTATGGCGTGCCGCTCAAGATGCCGCCGAGTTTCCCGGTCAACACCCTGGCCATGATGCGCGGCGCGGTGGGCATGCAAATGCGCCAACCGGCCGATTTCGACCGCTATGTGAAGGCCATGTACGAGGCGATGTTCGGCCGGGGCCTCAACATGGGCGACCCCGACGTGGTCGCCGGCGTACTCGCCGCGGCCGGCTTCGATGCCGCCGCCTTTGCCGCGCTCACGGCCGATGCGGCGGTCAAGCAGGGCCTGGTGGCCAACACCGAGGAGGCGGTGGCGCGCGGCGTGTTCGGCGCACCGACGATGTTCGTCGGCGAGGACATGCACTTCGGCCAGGACCGACTGGATTTCGTCGCCCAGGCATTGGCGCGATAATCGCGCTCCCGTCGCCGCCGCGGCGGCCCCCTCCTGGACATAGCGCGCCATGACCCCCCACAGCCAGGCCACGCCGGCGATGGCCGAAACAGAACTCTCCGCCACGGCGCTTGAAGCCCCGGTCGCGCGCGGCGAGGAATTCCGCGACAAGAATCCGCGCAAGGTGTTGTCGGCGGCGGAGCTGGCGCCGCTCACCCGCCTTTCGGACTGGAAAAGCGCCGCCGCGCTGGCACAGACCCTGGGGCTGCTGGTGGCCACGCTTGCGCTCGGGGTGTTCGGCTTCCATCTGCTGCGGGAAGGCGCGCTGGCGGGCGTGGCGTGCATACTCGCAGCCATCCTCCTGACCGGCTGCTGGCAGCATGCACTGGCCATCATTTCGCATGAATCCACCCACTATCGCCTGTTCGCCAGCCGCTTCGCCAATGATCTGATCGGCCGCATCGCCGGCATGCTCATCGGCGTGTCCACCTACGCGTACCGCATCGTGCACCGTGTGCACCACAACAACCTGTACGAAGCCATCGATCCTGACCTGGCATTGATGGCCGGCTATCCGCGCGGAAGAATGTACCTGGTGAAGAAGCTGCTCAAGGATGCGGCAGGCCTCACCGCCTGGCGCAACTATCTGTACTTCTTCGGCGCCCCGGCGATGAATACCGCCACCGGGGCGAAGCAGAAACCGCTGGACGACACCACCGAACGCCTGCGCCGCCAGGCCCTGGCCGACCGCTGGGTGGTGGCGGCCTTCCATGGGCTGATGCTGGCGGGCACGTTCGCGCTGGGCGTGGGCGTCGAGTACGTGGTGCTGTGGATCCTGCCGGCCATCACCGTGCAGGCGGTGATCCTGCGCCTGCGCGCGGTGGCCGAGCATGGCGCGCCTTCGCATACCCGCAGCCCGTTTGGCGCGGCCCGCACCAACATCGCCTTGCCGCTGTGGGCGCGCGTGGCGCTGTTTCCGCACCATGTGAACTACCACCTCGAGCACCACCTCTACCCCGCCGTGCCGCACTACCACCTGGCCGCGCTGCACGAAAAGCTGCGCGCCGCCGGCGCGCTGGATGACGCCGAAGTGCGCCCCTTCGCCGAGACGATGAAGCGCGTTTTCGCCGAGCGCGGCTCGTTGCAAACCGAATCCCGCCGCGCCCGCGCAGTCTGACCTTCCCCCAACCCCTTTCGCCTTCCATCAAAGAGCCGACATGAGCGACGCCAACCCGATCCGCTACGAAACCGATGCCGAGGGCATCGTCACCCTGACCTTCGACGCCCCCGGCGCGCCGGTCAACACCATGACGCAGGCCTGGACCAACGCCATGACCGAGGCGGTGGACCGCATCACAGCCGACAAGGACAAGATCACCGGCGTGATCCTCGCCTCGGCCAAGAAGACCTTCTTCGCCGGCGCCGAGTTGAAGGACGTGCTGAAACTGAAGGAAGAAGACGGCCCGCGCTGGTACAACGAGATCCAGCAGACCAAGCGCGATTTCCGCCGCCTGGAAACCTGCGGCCGGCCGGTGGTGGCCGCCGTCGCCGGCGCCGCTTTGGGCGGGGGTTGGGAGCTCGCCTTGTCGGCCCACTGCCGCATCGCGCTCGATGAAGCGAAGATCCAGCTGGGCCTCCCTGAAGTGACGCTTGGTCTCCTGCCGGGTGCGGGCGGCGTGACCAAGCTGGTGCGGATCCTCGGGCTGGAGGCGGCCCTGCCGATCCTGATGGAAGGCAAGACCATGAACCCGCGCCAGATGCATGAACTGGGGCTGGTGCATGACCTCGCCGCGACGCCCGAGGACATGTTCGCCAAGGCGCGCGCCTGGATCAAGGCCAACCCCGACGCCCAGCAGCCCTGGGACGTGAAGGGCTACCGCCTGCCCGGCGGCAGCCCGGACAGCCCGAAGATCGCGCAGATGCTTTCCATCGCGCCCGCCATCACCGCCGAAAAGACGCGCGGCCTCCTGCCGGCGCCGGAAGCCATCATGGCCTGCGCGGTGGAAGGCGCGCGGGTCGACTTCGACACCGCCATGCGCATCGAAAGCCGCTACCTGATCAAGCTGGCGGTGGGCAAGGTGGCCAAGAACCTGATCGCGCTGTTCTTCAACCAGACCTCGATCCGCGGCGGCGCCTCGCGCCCCAGGGACGTGCCGAAGTGGAAGGCCACCAGGGTCGGCATTCTCGGCGCCGGCATGATGGGCTCGGGCATCGCCTGGGCCAACGCCAGCCGCGGCATCCCCTGCGTGTTGAAGGATGTGTCGATGGAGGCGGCCGAAAAAGGCAAGAGCTACTCGGCCAAGCTGCTCGACCGCCAGATCCAGCGCGGCCGCATGGATGAAACCCGCGCCGGCATCACCCTCTCGCTGATTACCGCCACCGCCTCGAACGACGACCTGGCCGGCTGCGACCTGATCATCGAAGCCGTGTTCGAAAAGCGCGACCTGAAGGCACAGGTGACGAAGGAAGCCGAGCCGAAGCTGGCGGCCGGCGGCTTCTTCGCCTCCAACACCTCGACCTTGCCGATCACCGGGCTGGCACAGGCCTCGACGAAGCCGGAAAAATTCATCGGCCTGCATTTCTTCTCGCCGGTGGACAAGATGGCTTTAGTCGAGATCATCAAGGGCGAGAAGACCGACGCCGAGACGCTCGCGCGCGCCTACGACTATGTGCTGCAAATCGGCAAGACGCCGATCGTCGTCAACGACAGCCGCGGCTTCTACACCAGCCGCACCTTCGGCACCTTCGTGCGCGAAGGCGCCTGCATGGTCGAGGAAGGCATTCCCGCCACGGTGATCGAGAACGCGGCGCGCCAGGCCGGCATGCCGGTGGGCCCGCTGGCGGTGATCGACGAAACCTCAATGAGCCTATCCGTGCACGTGATGCAGCAGACCCGCGCGGACATGCAAGCCGAAGGCAAGACCTACGTGCCGCAACCCGGCGAGGCCCTGTTCGAGCGCATGGTGAGCGAATTCAAGCGCCCGGGCCGCACCGGCGGCGGCGGCTTCTACGACTACCCGGCCGGCGGCAAGAAGGTGCTGTGGTCCGGCCTCAAGCAGTTCGAGAAGGCCGGGGTCGGCTATGACCTGGAAGAACTGAAACAGCGCTTCCTCTACCGCCAGGCCACCGAGACCGCGCGCTGTCTGGAGGAGGGGGTGCTCACCACCGCTCACGACGCCAATGTCGGCTCGATTTTCGGCATCGGCTTCCCCACCTGGACCGGCGGCGCCTTGCAGTACATCAACAGCGAAGGCCTGGCTGACTTCGTGAAAAACGCCGATGCGCTGGCGGCGAAATTCGGCGAGCGCTTCAAGGTGCCGCAGAGCGTGCGCGACAAGGCCGCGCGCGGCGAAGGGTTCTAGGACATGCCCCGCCGCGCATCCATCGCGCTGCTGCCGCTTCTCTAGGCGG
Organism: Burkholderiales bacterium; assembly: GCA_947456845.1. Lineage (GTDB taxonomy): Bacteria > Pseudomonadota > Gammaproteobacteria > Burkholderiales > JAEUOS01 > JAEUOS01. The sequence goes on from CANGUJ010000006.1 coordinate 10,059, forward strand.
CAGCGCGTCGCGGCAACACCCAGTTCGGCCGCGCGAAATGGCAGGTGTAGCCGCCGGGGTTGCGCTCCAGGTAGTCCTGATGCTCCGGCTCGGCCAGCCAGAAATCGCCCGCCGGCGCGACTTCGGTCACCACCTTGCCAGGCCACAGGCCTGAAGCATCGACGTCCTTGATGGTGTTGATCGCCTCCCGCCGCTGCGCTTCCGAAGTGTAGTAGATCGCCGAGCGGTACGACGGGCCACGGTCGTTGCCCTGGCGGTTGGGCGTGGTCGGGTCATGGATCTGGAAGAAGAATTCCAGCAGACGCCGGTAGCTCGTCACGGCCGGGTCGAAAACGATCTCGATCCCCTCGGCATGGGTGCCGTGGTTGCGATAGGTCGCATTCCTGACATCGCCGCCGGTGTAGCCCACCCGCGTGGACAGGATGCCGGGCAGCTTGCGGATCAGGTCCTGCATGCCCCAGAAGCAGCCACCGGCCAGAACCGCGCGTTCAGTCGTCATTTCAAACCTCCTCAACCTGGTTGATGTAATCGCCATAGCCCTCGGCTTGCATGTCGTGCTTGTGGACGAATCGCAGCGAGGCTGAATTGATGCAGTAGCGCAGCCCACCGCGGTCGCGCGGGCCGTCCGGGAAAACATGACCGAGATGGCTGTCGCCGTGCGCCGAACGCACCTCGGTGCGCACCATGCCGTGGCTGACATCGCGCAGTTCGTTGACATACGCGGGTACGATCGGCTTGGTAAAGCTCGGCCAGCCACACCCCGACTCGAACTTGTCCGACGACGCGAACAGCGGTTCGCCGGACACGATGTCGACATAGATCCCTGGTTCGTGATTGTCGAGGTACTCGCCCGTTCCCGGCATTTCGGTACCTCCGTGCTGCGTGACCTGGTATTGCTCGGGGGTGAGCTTGGCGATCGCTTCCTGGGACTTGGTGTAGCTTTTCATGAACTCTGACCGACTGACTGGGACTCTGGAAAATGGGGCTGCTGGCAAGGGATTTCAACCTTGCCCGGTTGGTCGTGTGGAGAAGCCGAAGCTGACAGCTCTGCGCCGGCTTCCGCTGAAACTAGTCGTTCTCAACGGCGAGATCAAAGCAGGTGCAGGTGTTTGCCTGCTGCGCCCGTCACAACGCTTCGCGCGACGCGATGATCGAAGGTCGCTAGAGCACCGTCATGATGCACCGCCAGCGCCAAGAGATACGCATCGGTAATCTGGTTGTGCCCCATCAGGTGAGCCCAATTCAATACTGACTCGTCCCGAAGGCTGATATCGCATGACCAGAATTCATGGTCGACGTCACCGCAAGCAAGCGCGAGCTTTTCGCGCACTTTCGAGAATCCGGGCGGAGCGCGTCGCGCGTAGCCCGGGAGGTTGAGCACGCGCAGCACGCCATTTTCCGTCAGCGCGCAGGTGGCGATTTTCAGTCCGGTGTCGCGAAACAGCGCCAACGCGTCAGCGTTGCGGATATGTGCATCGTCGAAAAGGGCCACCCAGACGTTGATATCCAGAAGCAGCCGCATCGCTCAGATGCCCTCCTCGTCCATCAGTCTGCGCACATGCTCGGAGGTGACAATCTCGTCGCGCGCGGGCAGGACGGTATAACGGCTGCGGGGTTCGGATGCCGTGGCCGGTTGCTGCATGCGGGCGCGAAAGCCATCCCTTACCAGGCGGGATACGGCCTCTCCCAGCGATATACCTTCCCGAGCGGCACATTGGCGCGCGATCTGCACGACATCCTCGGACAAGGCCAGCGTCGTTCGCATGATTGGCATCCAGATAAAACAGCGTGATGCGACCGCATCAAAACAACATTCTAGCATCACCGCTGATCGTGAAGCCCGGCGCCCCCCGGATTCGCGACAGTGACGACTTGGGGAAGAAGGCTTGGTGGAATGACGGATGCGTTACGGCTCACTCGGGCTGGATTTTGGCGTCGCGCACATAACCGGCCCAGCGTTCCATTTGATCACGCACAAAGCGGCTGTACTCCTCACGGCTTGGTGTGCTCACCACAATGCCCAGCGATTCGAGGCGGGCACGCACCGCAGGATCATTCATGGAGCCCACCACGTGGCGGTGCAGCTGATTGAGGATGTCGGCAGGCACGCCAGCGGGCGTGGCGAGGCCGAGAAAGGCAATCTGGTCGAAGCCGGGGTAAGTCTCAGCCAGAGCCGGCACCTGCGGCCAGACCTTGTGCCGGTCTTTGGCAGTGACCGCAAGCGGAATCAGTTTGCCGCCGGCAATGTGGCTGGTGCTGGCCACATAATCAAGAAAGATGACGTGAATCTGCTTGCCGTACAAATCGGTGAGCGCATTGCCGAGCGCCTTATAAGGCACGCCGGCGAGCGAGGTACCTGAGCGCAGCGCAAAGAGCGCGCCGCCGACGTGCGAGGCCGAATTGAAGTGCCCATAGAAGGCCTTGCCGGGATTGGCCTTGGCAAACGCCACCAGATCGGCAATGGATTTGATCGGGCTGTCGGCAGGCACCACGGCGACCGAGCCGAAGGTGCCGAAGAGGCCGACGTGCTCGAAATCCTTCATCGTGTCGTAGGGCAGCTTCTTGTAGAGGCTGGCATTGGCACCGTGGGTAGAGTTGGAGACGATCTGAAAGGTGTAGCCGTCAGGTGCGGCATTCTTGTTGGCCTCGGTGCCGATGATGCCGTTGGCGCCGACACGGTTTTCAACCACCACCGGTTGCTTCACCTGCGCTTCGAGATATTGGGCGAAAGTGCGGGCCGTGATATCGCCGGAGCCACCCTGGCCGAATGGGATGATGAGCTTGATCGGCTTGTTTGGCCATGCCTGAGCCAGGGCGGAGCCGGCAAGCGCGGCAGCGCACAAGGCGAGCACAAAGGCCAACAATGCGCGTGCGGGATGCAGCGAATTTTGAAGGGAATCCATGGCGAGCACCTTTGAGAGAAGTGAGCGGAGATTGGAAAAACGAGTGAGCGGCAGGACGCGCGGCAGGTGAGCCAGCCGGCAGGCGCGCTACCTAGCCACGCGCCAGAGCATAGGTGTCGAGCACACCCTTGGGCAGGAGCGATTCGCTCCAGGTGGCCCCGCCATCGACCGTATCAAACACCTGGCCGCAGCGCGACACGCAGGAAATCGCCGCCGCATTGCGCGGGTCCTGCGCCACCGCCATCATGGTGGCGCGCGCCTTGATGCCGCAATCGAGGCGCTGCCAGCTCGCACCAAGGTCGGCGCTGCGGTATAGCGAACCATCCTGGCTGGCGGCAGCCGGCGAGAGACAGGCAAACAGAACACGCGGGTCGTGTGGCGAAACGCGGATGTCGCGCGCATAGGTGAGCGGCGAGAAACGGCCGATGTCCATGTTGCCCCAGGTTATGCCCGCATCGTCGCTGCGGAACAAGCCTGTGCGCAACGCAATCATCACCGTGCGCGGTTGGGCGGCACTGGTGCAGACCGCGTGCGCGTCGAGCATGCCTTCGGCCTCGCTGTCGCTTTGCAAGCGGTTGCGCAATTCCGGAAAGCGCTCGGCGAATTGCATCAGGTCAGGCGCACAATCAGTCCAGCTCCGGCCGCCATCGACACTGCGCATGGCACCGCCGACTTCAAGCGCGATGTAGAGGTGATCCGGTTCGGCCGCATCAAGCGCCACGCGCATCACGCGGCAATCAAAGGACATCTTGATGTGCGCAGGCTGGTTCAGGGGGGCGAGGGAGCGCCAGGTGTCGCCGCCATCTTCGCTGCGCAGCACGCCCACCGGGGAAGTGCCTATATAAATGATGTCCGGCTGGTGTGGATGCACCGTGATCGCCCACACCTGGAGGCCCTCCGGTACCGCGAGGCGCGCCCAGCTTGATCCGGCGTCGCGGCTGCGATAGAGGCCGTCGCGTGCCCCCACAAACACGATCTGAGGATCGTCCGGATGGACGGTGATTGCCTGCGCCTGCACGCCGGCAATCACCCCGCCGCCGAGTTGTTCCCAGGCAGTGGCGGTCGGGTCAGCGTCATCACGGCGCCGGAATACCCCCGCGAGCGTGCCGCCGGTCCAGCGTCCTGCGCCTACGTAAGTGGTCATCTTGTCTCCTTCAAAAATGCTGCAAGAAGTGGAAAGGGATAGCGAGAGATAATTGTGCCAGCCATCAAGGCAACCGGCATACCCGGTGGAGCAGCGACCTTGACTGGCCCGATACCACGATAATCTACGCCAGCCGTCCCCCCAGCCGCTCGGCCAGCCAGTCCGCCACCAGATTCGCCCCCACCTGCCGGTTGTCTTCCTGGCAATGCTCGCTGCCGCCATCGTGCACGGTCAGCACCTTGAGGGTCTTGTCGGCGGAACCTACGGCGTCGTACAGGCGCTGCGCGAAATCGAGCTGCACGATGTTGTCGTTCTCGCCGTGGATGCAATAGAACGGGCAGGCGATCTTCTCCGCGATGCCGGGCAGGCGATAGTGCTCCAACTTCTTCATGCAGGCCTCGATGTCAGGCTTGCCCAGCACCCACGGCAGCTGGAAGCCCGGCGCCGATAGCTTGGTGCCGCCGGCATTCATGATCTTCAGGCGCCGCTGCCAGGACTCGTGGTAGTCGAAGTGTCCGCCCCAGGCCACGCAGGCGGCGAAGCGCGGTTGCATGGCGGCGGCGCGCGGCGCGTAGTAGCCGCCCATCGAAAAGCCCATCACCGCCACCTTCGCCGGGTCGACGTCGCCACGGCCGCACAGGTAGTCCAGCGCGCTGGTGGCCGGCACTTCGTAGTCGTAGCGGCTGGGAATGCCCTGCAGGCGCAGCGCCTCACCCTGGCCGGGCCCGTCGATGGCCAGCACATGAATACCGCGATTAGCGATTTCGACGGCGCCGAACAGCACGCTCATCTCTTTGGCGTTGTCGAGCCCGTCGAACATCACCACTGCCGGCGCCTGGGCCGGCACGCCGGCGGCCTTGACGAAGTACGCCGGCAAGGTCGTGTCCTCGTAGGGCACCTGTACGAAGCTGATGGTGGGGTAGCGAATCGCCAACCCCTGGCGGAAGGTGCGCAGGCAGTCGCGATAGGTGGCCCACTTGCGCTCGGAGGGCGGTATGAAGCGCTCGCCGCAGAAGTAGTAGGTGCCGGCGCGCAGCCAGTACGCGGCGGCGGTGAGTTTCTTTCCGTCGGCGGCGGCGGCATCGCCGAAACCCTCGATGCGCCGCGCCATGTCGGTCCATTCCTGCCACCAGCGTTCGTTGTCGCCGACATGGCCCCGCAGCCGCTGGCCGATCTGGTCGATCTCGCTGATCGAGGCCGCGCCCCAGGTCTGCATTTCGATGCCGAACATCATGCCCTGCGACCACATGTGGTTTTCAGGGAAATACTCGAACCAGTGGCTGGTCTTGGGCGATGTCTGCTGAGACATGGATTGCATTGCTTTCAAGTATTCCATCAATTACAGGCAAAGCCTAGAAGGGCAAAATACGGACCCTGGCTCGGTTCTCTTCAAACACCACGAGCGCGCCGTTTGCGAGTTCGCGATCGTATTTGCGCAGGGTCGCGACAACATGATCTGCGGAACCTTCCGGCAACACACCGGAGCCGCGAATCTGAAAAACACTCGGCCCGGTCGCGCGTGTCACGGCCAACGCCGTGCCGAAATCCAGATCATGTGTGAACACCACAAACCCGTTGCTCGCGGCCCAGGCCATGATCTCCGCATCCGCGGCGCGCGGATCACCCACCTTCGACCAGTGTCGGGATTCAATCCCGTGTGAGCGCAGAGCTTCCACCCAGTCCGGTGAAAGGTTCATGTCGAGGAGAAGCCGCAGCGACATCAGCCGACGAGCGGCTCTTCGCGTTCTTCCATCCGCCAGGCAGCGTAGGCGAGCGCGGCGTCGATATCTCCCGGTTCAAGGTAAGGATAGGCGGCAAGGATGCGCTCGCGCGGCTGGCCAGACGCCAGAAGCCCGAGCAACATCCCCACGGTAACCCGCAACCCGCGAATACAGGGTTTGCCGCCCATAACGGCGGGATCATGGCTGATACGCTCAAACTGCATGATGGCCCTCGAACGGAAACCAACAACCACGGAGATGGTACACCGCAAACGGTCTTGATCCCGAGGCCGACCGCACGCCAAGTTCACTCTGGCACACCACAACGCTCAGGGCAGGAAGGCCAGCTTGCCCTGGTCGATGCCGAACACGTCGGCCAGCCAGTCGAGCATCAATTCCTGGCCCAGGGTGGGGTTGTCGTGCTGGCAGTGTTCGGCGCCGGTCTCTTCCTCGGACGTCAGCCGCAGGGTCGCCTTCACCCCGTGCTTGACCGCATAGTCGTACACCGTCTTCGCGTTCTCCACGCCCAGCACGTCATGGCCGCCGTGGATCACCAGGAAGGGGCAGCGCATGTTCTCCAGCACGCCTTCCAGCTTGAAGGGCGCGGCGATCTCGGCGGACTCCTTCATGTTGGCGCCGCCGAACACCCAGCACATGTGCTTGGCCAGGCCGTGCGAGTCGTCGCGGGTTTTCCAGCGCGCGCCGATGTCCCACATCGCGCCGTGCGCGATACAGGCTGCCAGGCGCGGTTCCATGGCGCCGGCGCGGGCCGCGTAGTAGCCGCCCAGCGAGGAGCCACTGACCGCGATGCGCGCGGCATCCACATCGGCGCGCGCGGCCAGCCAGTCGATGCACCTGCCCACCGGCACTTCATAGTCGAAACGGGTGGTCACGCCGTGGCGCCGCAACGGGCCGCCCTGGCCCGGACCGTCGACCAGCAGAACCGACATGCCGCGCTGCACCGCGCCGCGGCCGGTCATAAACCACAGTTCGTCCTTGAAGGAATCCAGACCGCCGAAGGAGATCAGCACCGGCTGCTTCGCTCCACCGGTGGGTGAGCGGATGAAATAGCCGGGCAAGGAGACACCGTTCTCATACGGGATCTCGACCGCCTCGCCTGGCGGGGTGAGCCGGGTGAAGAACTGCCTGGACACCGTCTCGCAGGCGTTGAATGTGAAAAGCCGGCGCGGGTCGCGCGGGTCGAGCCAGAACTCGGCCTCGCGGTAGTAGTTGGCGGCGCGCAGCCAGCAGTTCATGGCGGTGCGCACATGGCCACGCACGAACGCCATGTCACCCCGTTCGTGGTTGCGGCGCGCGATCACGGTCCATTCGCGGTGCCAGCTCTCCGCATCGCCGGGAATGATGCGGCTGCCGGCCTGCATCACCTCGCTGACCGCGCCGCCGCCCTCCTGCGTTTCGCCCAGGCCGCGGCGGAACTGGTAGGAAAACCAGAAATCCTCCGGCCAGTGGTGCCAGCCGAAGGGTTCATAGCGGGGCGCACTCATTGCGGCACGAAGCCGATGTCCTTGACCAGCTTCCCGTACTTGGCATAGTCGGAACGGATGGCGTTGTCGAAATAGGCCGGCGACTCGGTCACCACGATCAGCCCCGCGGAACCCAGCTTCTCCACCACGTCCGGCTGCTTCATGGCGGTATTGATGGCGGTGTTGAGGCGCTGCACGATGGCCGCCGGGGTGCCGGCCGGCGCCACATAGCCGAACCAGCCGTTCGAGGTGTAGCCGGGCACCGCGTCTGCCACCGTGGCTGCGTCGGGGAACTGCACCACCTTGGTCGCGTTGGTCACCGCCAGCAGGCGGATCTTGCCGGAGCGGATATGCGGGGTCAGGCCGGTGATGCCGTCGAACGCCGCCTGCACCTGGCCGCCCACCAGGTCGGCGACGATGGGCGCACTGCCCTTGTAGGGCACATGGGTGTAGGTGAAGCCGGCCTTGATGCGCAGGTCCTCCATCGCCAGGTGCGGAAAGCCGCCCTCGCCGTTGGTCGCCATGGTGAGCTTGCCGGGATTGGCCCTGGCATAGGCCACCATTTCACCAATGGTCTTGAACGGCGCGTCGAGGTTGGCCGCGATACCGAGGAAGTTGGTGGTAGACAGCGCGATCGGGGCAAAGTCCTTGAGCGGGTCGTAGGAGAGCTTCTTGGTGGTGTGCGGCAGGGTGGTGAGCGTACCGCCCTGACCGCCGCCGATGGTGTAGCCGTCCGGGGCGGCGCGGGCCACGGCGGAGAGGCCGATCTGCCCGGAGGCGCCCGCAATGTTCTCGACCACCACAGGCTGGCCCAGCAGCTCACCGAGCCTGGGCTGGATCAGGCGCGACATGATGTCCAGGGTGTTGCCCGGCGGAAACGGAATGATGAGCTTGATCGGCCGCTGGGGCCAGGCTTGCGCCCGGAGAGAAGCGGCGGGCAGAAGGGTGGCGGCTGCCATGCCGGCGAGCATGGCGCGACGGTTCGGGTTCATGCGGGTCTCCTTTGTAAATGGGTCGGGGTGGTTCAAGCCTTGGGCGGAATGACGGGCAGGAGGATGCCTGCGTCGACCCCGGGGCCGAAATGCAGCGTCACCTCGGTGTCGAACACCGCCGGCGGCCGGTCTTCGGGATCATCATGGATGAAGGGCCCGCAGCCGTTCATCGGGTTCTTCATGTTCGACAGGGTCGCCGCGTTCAGGCCATGCTCGTAGTCGCGCCCGCGGACCGACAAGCCGATGCGATAGCCCGGCGGAACCACGATGCAGGTCGGCCACACCTCGACGTTCACATCCACCGGTGCGCCGGGGGTGAGGGGCTGCTTCTCGTCGTGGGTATGGTAGGGGCGGTAGGGCAGGGTCTTCGCCGGGTCTTCCTTGCGCTGCGAACAGCGCAGCCAGCCCTGGCCAATCGGCGTCAGCGGGTCGAGCGCGCCCTGGAACAGCACCTCCTTACCGTCCGGCGCGAACACGCGCAGGACGATGAAAAGATCGGCGTCGCAGGTGGCCGACGACAGCCGCAGGTGCAGCGACGACGGCCCGGTGATCTCGGTTTCGGCGGTCAGCGGCGGGGTCAGGAAGGTGAGGCCGTCCCCCATGGTCTTGTAGGTCAGGCTGGCCGGTGCGGCGGGCGGGATGGTGGTGAGCGCCATGTTGGCCGGGTCGAGGTAATAGCGCGTCCATCGGGTGCGCGCCAGCGGCCATTCGTTCTCGTGGCGGATCACGAAACGGTCGACATGGCGCACGTTCAGCTGCACGGCCGGCTGCCTGTCCCAGCCATTGGCCTCACCCTTGAGGAAATGGTTGAAGAAGCGCTTCTGCAAATCCACACCGTAGTCGGTGTAGAACGGCGCCCAGTGCGAGCTGCCATGCACTTCCAGCCACTTCTGCTTCGACGCGGCGCCCAGGTAGCCCTCGAAATTGCCGCGCGGGTGCAGACCCTGGCCGCCCCAGTTTGCGGCCGACAGCAGGGGCACGGTCACCTTGGAGAGATCGGCGGTGCGCTCGCGGTGATAGTCGGTCAAAAGAGGCCGCTTCAACAATTCGGCCCACATGTTCTCGCGGTTGGCGACCAGTTCCTCCTCGGAGAGGGTCTCCGGGCCGCATACCAGTTCGCCGGTGATGCGGCTCTTCGCGCCGCGCTCGCCCACGCCATGCTGCACCGTCTTGACCTGCATGTCCTGCCAGTTCTTGCGGAAGGTACAGATGATGCCGCCATGGCGGTTGCCGTCGCGGTAGTTGTCCCACCAGCCTTCCCATACGCAGATGGCGGCCAGGTGCGGCGGCTGGGTGGCGGCGGCGCGCCACTGGTTGGCGCCGTAATACGAAATGCCGTTCAGGCCGATCCTGCCGCTGCTCCAGGGTTGCACCGCGGCCCACTCGATGCAGTCGTGATAGTCCTTCTGCTCGCGGTCGTTGTTATGGCAGAGGTAGCCGGGCGAGCGGCCGGCGCCGCGCGAATCGACCCGTACGCACACGTAGCCGTCCGGCACCCATTTCTCGGGGTCGACCACTTCCCAGTTGGCGTGGTTGTTTGACGTGTTGGCCACCGCGTCCGGGTTCTCGCGCGCCATGATCTCCCAGGCGGTCTTGTAGCCGTCCTGGAACGCCAGCCCCTTGCCGTAGGGACCGTAACTCATGATCACCGGGTACCTGCCCGGCACGAGAGGGCGGAACACGTCGGCACGCAGCACGATGCCGTCGTCCATCCTGATCGGCACATCCCAGTCGATGTTCATGCCGTCGCGTATTTCCGACTTCGATTGCGGGTCCATGGGCGGATTCTCCTGTTGGGGTGCTTCGGATTGGAATAGGGGTTCACTCGGCAGGCCAGGGCACGGCCACGCCGGCGCCAGCGGCAAGGCGGGAGAGTTCCGCGCGAATGCCGGGCGGCAGTGGAATGCCGGCCTCGCCACGGCGCAAGGCTTCGCGGTCGCCACGCTCGCCGGGCGCGAGCACGCTGCCGACGGCCGCATCCGCCGGCATGGCCTTGATGGCAGCGATGGTGCGGCCCACGTCGCTGCGGAAGGTGGCCTCGTCGCAAAAGCGGAACACGTCGATGCCGATGATGAGCGCGTTCTGCCGGTGCATTCTGGCCTTGCTGCCGGGGGGCGCCGCAAGGTACTCGGCCAGGATCGGGTTGCCCGTCGCCACGCTTGCGATGAGTTCGATCATCAGCGCCAGGCCGGCACCCTTGGGGCCGCCCAGCGGCAGGGGAACCTGCGCCCGCGCCGGGTCGGTGGTGGGAATGCCATCGGCGTCCAGCGCGAGGCCGGCCGCCAGCGACGTGCCCAGGCGACGCGCCTGCACCAGTTTTCCCAACGCGATGGCGCCGGTCGACATGTCGAGCAGCACCGGGTTGTCGCCCGGCCCCGGCGTGGCAATGGTAAGCGGCGCGGTCGAGACCGCCGCGCCGCGCGTGCCGTGATAGGCCATCATGGGAATCGAGGCGTTGAAGCCGATCGCCGCCATGCCCGCGTGCGCCATGCGCTGGGTGTAGTAGCCGATGGCGCCGGTGTGCGAGGTGTTGCGCACCAGCGCCAGGCCTATGCCCGCGGCCTTCGCCTTCTCCATCGCCAGGTCGGCCGCACGCCGCATCGCCAGCGCCCCGGCCGCATGCGCCGCATCGAGCAGCGCCACCGCTGGCGCGTCCACCACCACCTGCATCACCGCATGCGGCGCGATGACGCCCTCTTGGACCATCTCCAGATAGCGAGGCAGGCGCGAGACGCCGTGTGAATCCACGCCGCGCAGGTTGGCCCACAAGAGTGCGTCGGCAATGGCGCCGGCGTCCGCCACCGGCAGTCCCGCATGTTCAAGAATTGCGACAGCGAATTCCCGTAACGCCGGCGCGGCGACCACCACGGGTTTGCTCATTGCCGCTCGATCTTGCGCACGTCGATGAGGTTGCGCCACTTGCGGACCTCGCGCTCCACGTAGCGGCGCAGCTCCTCCGGCGTGCTCGTCTGCGGGTCGCCGCCGAGCTCGGACACGCGGCGCGCCGCCTCGGGCGCCTCCAGGCCTCTGACCATGGCGCGGTTGAGCTGGTTGACCACGGCCTCGGGCGTGCCGCCGGTGGTGCCCAGGGCGATGAAGGACATCACTTCGTAGCCCGGCAGGGTCTCCGCCACGGTCGGCACGTCGGCCAGCGGCTTGTAGCGCTCCCGCGAAGTGACGGCCAGGGCGCGCAGCTTGCCGCTCCTCACATAGGGCAGGGAAAGCGTCGGGGCCTCGAACATCACCTGGATGCGCCCGCTCAGCAATTCGGTCATGGCCGCGTTGCCGCCCTTGGTGGGGATATGGACGATCTCGATGCCGGCCATGGCGTTGAACAGCTCGGAGGACAGGTGGTGGATCGACCCGACCCCGGCGGTGGAATAGTTGAGTTTGCCGGGATTGGCGCGCGCATGGGCGATCAGCTCCGCCAACGTCTTGTAGGGTGCATCCGGCAGCACGTTCACCAGAAACGGGTAAGAGGAGATCATGGACACCATGGCGATGTCCTTCAGCGGGTCGAACTGCGGCGCCACCGTGAGCGCGGCCTGGGCCGGATACGCGCCTGTGATCAGGATCAGGGTGTGGCCATCCGGCTTGGCACGCGCCACGAAGCTGGAGCCGACCGCGCTGCCGGCGCCCGGCTTGTTTTCCACCACCACGGTGGCGCCGAGCGCCTCGGCCAGGCGCTGCCCCACCAGGCGCGCCATGATGTCGGCCGAGCCGCCGGGCGGGAACGGGCACACCAGGCTGATGGTGCGCGACGGGAAGGGTTGCGCCTGCGCCGGCAGCTCGGCGGCCAGCAACACAAGGCATGCGATACGGGCGACATGCGCCAGGATGCGGATCGGCATCACGGTTCTCCCTCAGACGGCAAGCGCAAAATGCTTGTCCAGCCAGTGCTTGAGCACCGCCTGCGACAACACGTTGCCCTCGGCCAGCATGAAATGGTCGACATCGGCCACCAGGTGCAGGTCGGTCGGCTGCCCGGCATGCGCGAAGAGATCGATGGACTGCTCGGTCGGCGTGACCGTATCGACGGCCGGATGCAGCAGCAGCAGCGGGCGCGGGGCGATTTGCCCCACCACCTCGTTGGCGCGGAAGGTATACATGCTCTCGACGACCTCGAACGGGAATTCCAGGAAGGACCCGGCCGACAGGTTGCCGCGCATGCCCGGCTTGATGGGCACGATGTCCCAGCGCGGCACGCGGATGGAGACGCCCTCGGCCAGCTTTCTGCGCCCCTCCTCGAGCATGCTGCTGAACTTGGCCCAGGCCTCGGGCGATTCGTGCTGCTTGCGGAACTTCTTCGCCCCGTCGCCCCAGCCACCCACCGAGATACAGGCGGCCACCCGGCGGTCGACACCGGCGGCATAAACGGCCACCGCGGCACCAAAGGAAAATCCCATCACCGCAACGCGCTCGGCGATCACGTCTTCGCGCGCGGCAAGCCAGGTCAGGGCGTTCTTGGTATCTTCTACCTGCTCCAGGCAGATCACGCGGCCACGCTCACCCTCGCTTTCGCCGCAGCCGCGCATGTCGAAACGCAGGGTCACATAGCCGAGCTTCTCGAACAGGCGCGCCGCCACCAGCGCGACGCCGCCATCCTTGTTGCTGCCGAAGCCGTGCAACACGAGGATGCCGGGGCGCTTCTCTCCTGCGGCCATGCCGGCCGGAAGGTGCAGGACGCCGGAAAGGGTCAGGTTGTCGGAGGGAAACGAGACCTTGTGTTCCATGCAGATGCTCCGCGCGGTCTGCCCGCGCCTCGGGGGTTGTGCAGGGCGGCCGGATTCAGGCCGCGACCGCGTCGTGGATCGTGGGGGTGATGGGCGTGTTCCGCGCGCCATAGGCGTACAGCCAGCTGGTATCGCCCTCGCCGCCCGTCATCCAGGCATGAGCGCTGGCAATGGCCTGGATGCGCGAGACACGCGTCTTGCGGCGCGCCTCGTAGGGTCGGAATGCGGCTTCGGTATCGTCGCCTTCCACGGCTACGAGACAGCGGGCGAGGATGGCCGCGTCCTCGATCGTGGTCGCCTCACCTTGCGCCATGTACGGCGCCATCGGATGACACCCATCGCCCAGCAGCACAACGCGGCCGTCGCTGCAGCGCGCCATCGGCTCGCGCTCGAGAATGGCCCACTCGTGGCAGTCCGGGCAGGCCTCCAGCACCATGCGCACATCCGGATGACAGGCCGCATTGGCGGCGCGCGATTCCTCGGCGGAGCTGGCGCGCGGATCGATGCCGAATTCGAGGAAATCGTCGCCCACATCGGGCTGGGCCAGCGAAACGCCAATCTCGCGGTTGAGACGCGCGACGACCTGCGGCGGGGTGCGCGCGGACATCTCGAAGGCCAACCGGATGTCGTTGCTCTTCAAGGCCGCCACCATGCGTGCGGTGAGGTCGGCCGCCCCGCCCGGCGCGTATCCGACCACGCGGTGGATCGGATTAAGCGGATATTGCTGCGCCGCAGCAGGCGGGCCAGTCCAAAGTGCGCAGACGGCGGCGAAGACGGCCATGAATCCCGATGCTTGTCTCACGTGGGCGTCGCCGCTGCCCGGGTGGCGCGGCCGCTTTTGTTTTGGAATTCGAATGATCGTTCTTTATCGCATGATAATCAAGCCCGCCGCGATGCCCCGGCTCGATGCGCCGATGCGCATGCGGACCCGGGGGCAAGAACTGATCGCCAGATCGACGCGGATTGCCGCCGGACGCTCGCTGCGCCGGCGTGTGGCCCGCTCCGCGCATGCCGACGCGGCCGGCGCTGCGCGCGACGCGCCGGCCGTCCTCAAGGAATCCGACCGGTGCCGCCTGCCGCACCTGGTGCCGATCCCTATGGGCGCATGCTGCACTGCCGTTCGCCTTCATGCGCGGCGCCGCGGCGGTGATGGCGCACGATCTTGGCCAGGGGCCCCATTCGGGCATCTTCATCCAGCTGTTCGGCGATTGCCGCCTCAACAATTTCGGCGGCTACGCCAGCCCCGACCGCAAACTGCTGGTCGGTATCAACGACTTCGACGAGACCCTGCCCGGGCCAACGTGCTCGACCTCTGGTATGCCCGCGTGGATGTCAACACCCTGGTGCAGATCTCGCGCAGCCCGGAAACCCGCCGCCGGCGCGAAAAGATGCTGCGCGAGGCCAGGCGCCATGACACTGCGGCTAGCCCGGCCAGGCTCTCCCACCACCGGGAGGGCAAGCCGCGCTTCATCGACCAGCCATCCCTAATCGATCACCCGCAAGGCGGCGAGGACTTTCACGCGGAGTTCCGGCGCTTCTGGCAGCCCTACGGCGCCAGCCTGCCGGAAGAGCGGCGCAAGCTGCTCGACCATTTCCGCCTGCTCGATGTGGCCGTCAAGATGGTGGGCGTGGGCCGCGTGGGCACCCGCTGCGCCGTCGCCCTCCTGATGGCCGAGGATGGCCAGCCGCTGATCCTCCTGATCAAACAGGCGCGCGCATCGGTCTACGAACCCTTCGCCGGACGCAGCGCCCATCACAACCACGGGCTGCGGGTCGTGGTTGGGCAGCGCCTGATGCTGTCGCAGAGCGACATCCTCCGGGGCTTCTTGCATGTCGAATCCCTGCCGGCGGACCTTTACGTGCGGCAGCTGTGCGCGTTCGCGAGAATGGCCTCGGCCAGCTGCCGCGCCGGCGCCGGCGGCAACATCGGCACGGTGGCCGCCGCCAAGGCACGCCCAGACGGCTACACGCTCATGCTCACCACCAACAGCGTGCAGGTGATCAACCCGTGGCTGTACAAGAACACCGGCTTCGATCCGATCAAGGATTTCGAGCCGGTAAGCCCGGTGGCCACCGCCGGCTACGTGCTGGTGGCCAATCCGGCCTTCCCGGCGAAAAACGTGACCGAACTGATCGCCGCCGCCCGCGCCAAGCCCGGCGCCATCACCATCGCATCCGCGGGCAACGGCACGCTCAACCACCTGATCGGCGAAATGCTGCAGAAGGCCGCCGGCATCGACCTGCTGCATGTGCCCTACAAGGGCGCCGCGGCGGCGGCCACCGACGTAGTCTCGGGCCAGGTGCCCGTATCGGTGCAGAGCGTGCCCTCGGCGCTGGCCTTCATCAATGCGGGGCGCCTCAAGGTGCTGGGCACGGTCAACGAAAAGCGCATCGCCGCGCTGCCCAACGTGCCTACTATCGGCGAGACCATCAAGGGCTTCGGTTCCACGCCCTGGTACGGCATCTTCGCGCCGGCAGGCACACCCAAGGATGTGATCGCCATCCTGCATGGCGCCGTCGAGAAGGCGCTGGACAGCAAGGACGTGCAGGACAAGCTGGCGGCGCAGGGTTGCGAGATCCTCAAGGGCAGCCCGGCGCAGTTCGCCGCCATGGTCAAGGACGAGTTGCCCAAGTGGGCGAAGATCGTCAAGGAGTCCGGCGCCACGCTGGACTAAAGCCCACCTGCACGCATTTCTTTCGCGTAAACCCTTGCTTCTCCCGAGCGGCCGGTCAAGCTAGACTAACCGCGCGTAAGGATTGATCGAAGCACTACCGGTTATTCACGGTTCTCTTGCGATGCGTTGCTGCAGGCGGGGTGTGTCGGATGAACAGGCGGGAATCGATTGTCGCGCTGTCCGCATTGGGTGCGATTCCAATGACTGTCCTCGCGCAGCCACCACGCGTGCATCGCGTGGGTGTGCTTTGGGTCGGCGGCGCGGCCTCGACTTTGATCGACGGATTGCGCGACGGACTGCGCGAGCTCGGGCTTGAGGAAGGAAAGCAGGTCATCTTCCATCTGCGTGACAGCAACGGCGATCTCAAGTGGATAGAGACTTCGGCGAGGCGCCTGGAAAGCGAGCGGGTTGACGTCATTTACACGGTTTCGACCTCCGTGACACTGGCGGCGAAGCGGGCCACGAAAAGCGTCCCGATCGTGTTCTACGCCGGCAGCGATCCCGTCGGGGCGGGCATCGTCGCGAGTTATCGCAAGCCGGGCGGCCGCTTCACCGGCATCCACAGCCTCACTGCCGACCTAATGGCCAAGCGCCTGCAGCTCCTCAAGGAGATGATCCCGCGCCTGCAGAAGGTCGCAACCTTCTACAACCCCGAGAACTCGGCGTCGCAAGCAGCTGTGGCCACCGTCCGCGAAGCCGCGCAGCGACTCAATATTGAGCTGGTGGTACGCCAGGTCACCTCGGTGGAGCAGTTGCGGGCGGCCCTGGCGGCGCTGCGTGCCTCCGAGGCCGACGCCATCCTGTCGGTGCCCGATTCGATGGTAAGCAGTCAGGCCGACCTGATCATCCGCACGGCACGCGAAAAGAAGCTGCCGACGATGTTCCAGTTCAGCGACGATGTCGCCAGGGGAGCCATGGCCAGCTATGGGGTGAGCTACTACGACCTCGGCCGATTCTCGGCGAAGCACGTGCAGCGCATCCTCGCCGGCGCGATACCCGGTGAGCTGCCGGTCGAGCAGATCGACCGGTTCAGCTTCCTGGTCAACCAGAAGACCGCCAGGGAAATGGGAGTCATCATCCCACAGGCGGTTCTGCTGCGCGCCGACAAGGTGGTCGAATAGCCCGACCATGTGGCGCGCCCCCCTCCTGGCCGCACTGACCTGCGCGGCCATCAACGCAGATATATACGCGCAGGAACCCTACCCGGCCCGTGCCGTCACCGTGATCGTGCCGCAGGCGCCCGGCGGTGCCAACGACACCATCGCGCGTATCGTGCTCCAGCGCCTTTCCGAGTTGATGGGCAAGCAGTTCGTAGTGGAAAACCGGGCCGGCGCCGGCGGCAACATCGGCACCGCTGCGGTGTCGAAGGCACGGCCCGACGGCTACACGCTGATGCTGACCGCCAGCAGCGCCATGGTGATCAATCCCTGGCTCTATAAGAACACCGGGTTCGATCCAATCAGGCATTTCGAGCCGGTTGCCCCCGTGGCGGTTGGCGCCTACCTTCTGGTGGCCCACCCGGCTTTTGCGCCAGGCAATGTCAGGATGTTGATCGATTTTGCAAAGGCCAAACCGGGCATCACCATCGCCTCGGCGGGTAATGGCACCATGAACCACTTGATTGGCGAAATGCTGCAACGGACCGCAGGCGTCGAATTCACGCATGTCCCGTACAAGGGAGCGGCCGCGGCGGCCACCGATGTAGTCAGTGGTCAGGTGCCGCTGTCAGTGCAAAGCGTGCCCTCGGTTATAGGGTTCATCAACAGTGGAAGGCTGAAGGTGTTGGCGACGGCCAACGAGCGGCGCGTCGCCGCACTTCCCAACGTGCCAACCATCGGCGAAACCATTCCCGGATTTGGTACGACGCCCTGGTACGGCATCTTCGCGCCTGCCGGCACACCCAAGGATGTGATCGCCATCCTGCATGGCGCCGTCGAGAAGGCGCTGGACAGTAAGGACGTGCAGGACAAGCTGGCCGCCCAGGGTTGCGAGATCCTCAAGGGCAGCCCGGCGCAGTTCGCCGCCATGGTCAAGGACGAGTTGCCCAAGTGGGCGAAGATCGTCAAGGAGTCCGGCGCCAAGCTGGACTAGGGCGTCCCGGCTTGGTGCGACTTGGGCGCGCCCCTGACTGGCGCGCGCGGGGTGGGATAATGGCAGTTGGCCGTTGCCCGCCACCGGTCGTCTCCACCTGCTCCACCAACCAGATCCCCGCCATGCGCCGCATTTCCCTCTCCCGCTACCTGATCGAAGAACAACGCGAAAAGCACTGGATCGAAGGCGACCTGCGCCTGCTGATCGAGGTGGTCGCGCGTGCCTGCAAGTCGATCTCGATCGCCATTTCCAAGGGCGCCCTGGCCGACAACCTGGGCAGCGCCGGCGACGAGAACATCCAGGGCGAGGTGCAGAAAAAGCTCGACGTCATCTCCAACGAGATCCTGCTCGAGGCCAATGAATGGGGCGGGCATCTGGCGGCCATGGCGTCCGAGGAGATGGAGCATCCGCACCAGATCCCGCACCGCTTTCCCAAGGGCGAATACCTGCTGCTGTTCGACCCGCTCGACGGTTCGTCCAACATCGACGTCAACGTGTCGGTCGGCACCATTTTCTCGGTGCTGCGTTGCGCCGAAGGCATCACCGCCCCCGACGCCGAAGCCTTCATGCAGCCGGGCGCCAGACAGGTGGCGGCCGGCTTCGCCGTCTACGGCCCGTCCACCCTGCTGGTGCTGACCCTGGGCCACGGCGTGGCGGTGTTCACGCTCGACCGCGAGATCGGCAGCTTCGTGCTCACCCAGGATGCGGTGACCATTCCGGCCGATACGTCCGAGTTCGCCATCAACATGTCGAACATGCGCCACTGGGAGGCGCCGGTCAGGCGCTATATCGAAGAGTGCCTGGCCGGCAAGACCGGCCCGCGCGGCAAGGACTTCAACATGCGCTGGGTTGCCTCGATGGTGGC
>CANGUJ010000007.1 GCA_947456845.1 Burkholderiales bacterium
CCTGTAACTTTGCGGCCATATCCTCCAAGAAACCCACCCGGAGGACCAATGAACGACTTTTTCAAAGAACTCGCCATCCAGCGCTGGGACGATCACCGCTACTACCACCACAGCCGCGTCAACCAGACGCTGCACCTGATCAGCGCGCTCAGCTTCCTGTGCGCCTACGCATTCCTCTTCATCGACCCGGTGGTGGCAGCCTACATCGGCTGGCTGGTGTCGATGACCACCCGCCAGGCTGGGCATTTTTTCTTCGAGCCCAAGGGCTACGACCACATAAACCAGGCCACCCATGAGCACAAGGAAGAGATCAAGGTCGGCTACAACCTGCGACGCAAGGTGGTGTTGTTGTCGGTGTGGGTGCTGGTGCCGGCCGCCTTGTGGTTTTCGCCGACCCTGGGCGGCCTGATCAAGTCGGAAGGCCTATGGCGTGACACCGGGCTACTGTGGCTTGCGCTTGGCGTCGGCGGCCTGCTGTTCCGTACCATTCATCTGTTTTTCCTGAAAGGGGTGCAGGCCGGGCTGGTGTGGATGACCAAGATCCTCACCGACCCGTTCCACGATATCCTGCTCTACTACCGCTCGCCCTTGTACCTGCTGCGCGGCCAGTGGGTCGACCCGATGCACGCACGCCACCACCAGGGGTGAGCGCAGCGCCGGGCTGCCGCGCTTCAGGTCCGTTGTCCGACCAGGCGCTGCAGGAGTTCACGCGCCAGGCGCCGCTTGACGCTCTTGTTGGTCGCGTGGGGCGGTGTCCACCACCAGCCGTCGTCCTGCATGGCGCGGGCGGCGGCGACAAAGCGTGTAGCAACCGCATCGAATTCCGCCTGGCCGTAGTTGAGGCTGAAGATCAGGCGGCCGCTGCCGACCCACGACAGGGCCAGCCCTTCGTTGCGCAGGTAGTACTGGAACATCCAGTTGTAGCGCGAAGGGCAGTCGTAGAGCACGGTCCAGATGGTCGAGACGTTGGCCACGCGTACCGGAAAACCCTCGCCGGCGAGCCTGTCGTTGAGGGCCGCCGCGCGCTGGTTCCAGGTGTCGTCAAGGCCGTGATAGGCCGCCAGCACCTCGGGGGTCTCCATGGCCTTGAGGAACTCATGCATGGAGGCCATTACGTACGGGTGCGCATTGAAGGTGCCGCGCGCGAAGCAGATGTCGGCCGGGCGGTCGTCGCGGTAGCGTTTCATCAGGTGCGCGCGGCCGCACACCACGCCGACCGGCAATCCGCCGCCGAGCGTCTTGCCGTAGGTGACCATGTCGGCCTTCACCCCGAAATATTCCTGCGCGCCGCCGGGCGCCAGGCGGAAACCGACGAACACCTCGTCGAAGATGAGTGCGATGCCGCGCGCGTCGCAGATACGCCGCAGCTCGGCCAGCCAGTTCGCGTACGCGGCCTTGTCGAAGCCGGCGCGGCGCCCGTTGCCAATCAGCGCGGAGTCGCCGGGCGCGCCGGCGTTGGGGTGCAGGGCCTGCAAGGGGTTGATCAGCACGCAGGCGATGTCGCGCCGCTTGCGCAGCACGCGCAGCGAATCGGCGGCCATGTCCTTGAGCGTGTAGGTTTCATGCGCCGGCACCGGGTTGCCGACGCCGGGTTGCACGTCGCCCCACCAGCCGTGATAAGCGCCGCAGAAGCGCACCAGGTGCGAGCGCCCGGTGTGGTAGCGCGCCAGCCGCACCGCCTGCATCACCGCCTCGGTGCCGGACATGTGGAAGGACACCTCGTCCAGGCCGGAGATCTCGCGCAGCCTGCGCACGTTGTAGGCCACCACCGGGTGGTATGCGCCCAGCACCGGCCCGAGTGCGCGCACCAGGTCGCTGCCCTGGTCGATGCAGTCCTTGTAGAAGTCGTAGCCGAAGACGTTGACGCCGTACGATCCGGTCAGATCGAAGAAGCGGTTGCCGTCCAGGTCGGTCAGGGTCACACCTTGCGAAGAACGCATGAACGAGCCGGTGCGCAAGTGACGCTTGACGTATCTGCTGTACTGGAACGGAACCCGGTAGGCGCTGGTGAACTGCAAATCCGAAATCGTCGATTCGACTTCGTCGCTCATCTCGACCGAGGCGCTGAAGCGCTCCCTGAAGGTCGCCGCGAGCCGCTTGAACGCTGTGCGCCGGCGCTCGGCGACCTCGGTGGGGGCGCCATCGCTGGAGAAGAATTCGGCTTCATCGAATTCGTAGAACGGCAGCAAGCGCGCAACGCGGCGCGCCATTCGCGAGTGGCCGGCCAGCGATGGATGCTTGGCCTTGGAGAGTTCCAGCCGGGTCTTGAGTTTGCCAAGCGAGGCGGCGGCGGCCGCCAGGCCGAGCGAGTAGAGGGCGAGGGTGGTGGCTTCGATATCCATGGATTGGCGGTTTACGCCAAAACGACTACAGGATCATGAACATGAAGGCGCTTGTTTCCAGGTTCCTCGGCCAGGAGGACCTCAACTTCCTCCTGACCAACCGTATTCCGCGCCGCTGGCTCACGATCTTCATGGGCTGGTTTTCGCGGGTCGAGCAACCGCTGGTGCGCGATGCGTCCATCGCGGTCTGGCGTTTCTTTTCTGGTCTTGACTTGTCCGACGCGAAAAAAGCACGCTTTACCTCGATGCACGACTGTTTCACACGCGAGTTGCGCGCCGGGGCGCGCAGCGTCGACGCGGCCCCCGACGTGCTGGCGAGCCCGAGCGATGCGATCGTGGGCGCCTGCGGGCGGGTCGAGGCGGGCATGCTGATCCAGGCCAAGGGGTTCCCGTACCGCATCGAGGACCTGATTCCGGACGCGGTGCTGGCGGCCGGCTTTCACGACGGCACCTACGTCACCCTGCGCCTGACGGCGGCGATGTACCACCGCTTCCACGCTCCGCACGACGTCACCCTCGGAACCGCGACCTACATTTCCGGCGACACCTGGAACGTGAACCCGGTGGCATTGAAGCGCGTCGAGCGCCTGTATTGCCGCAACGAACGCGTGGTGCTGCCGCTGGTGCTGGCGTGCAATGGCGACACCATTGCCCTGGTGCCGGTGGCGGCGATCCTGGTCGCCGGGATCCGCCTGCATTGCGCGGATGTGCTCATGAACCTGCGTTATCGCGGCGCCAACCGGATCGTCTGCGATACACGTGTGGCCAAGGGCGAGGAGCTCGGCTGGTTCGAGCACGGCTCGACCATCATCGTGTTCGCGCCGCGAGGTTACGCCTTGTGCGACGGCATCGCTGAAGGCGCGGAAATCCGCATGGGCCGGGCGCTGATGCGCCTTCCTGACCGACAGGACGCGGGACGCGGCTTCAGGCCGCCAGCGCCACCGGCGACACCACCGCGAAGTTGAATGGCCTCGCGTCGCCCAGTTCCTGCCAGGCCTTGATTTCCTGCTCAAGCGAATAGGCCGTCAGCGGGTTCGAGGCCAGCCATGACTCTTCGCAAGCCAGGCGCAGGCGCTTGCCCTCAAGGCTTAAATGCAGGGGCGGCAGGGCGAGTTTCTGCCGGCTGCGATAAATCAGCGCGGCAAGACGCACGCATGCCGCCGCCAGCCACCAGGCGCGCGGCATGGTCTCGCGCGCCAGCTTGGGCAGCTTGCCTGCGTGGCCCAAGATCAGGAGCGACAGGCGCCTTTGCTCGTTGCGCGAAAAGCCCGGCATGTCGGCGTTGGCGACGATGTAGGCGGAATGCTTGTGGTAGCCATTGTGCGCGATGGTCAGCCCCACTTCGTGCAGTCTCGCCGCCCATTCGATGAAGCGCAGGATGTCGTCCGGGGCGTTGTCCAACTGCGGGGCGCAGTCCCTCGCAAGGGCGGTTGCCAGAGCGGCGATGCGCTGCGCCTGGCCAAGATCGGTGCGGTAGCGGATCTCGAACTGCGCCACCGTGTCTTCGCGCTTGTCGTGCGCCGCCTCGGGCAGGGCAAGGCGATTGAGAAGGTCGTAGAGCACACCCAGGCGCAACGAATTGTCGGCCACTTGCATCCGGTCGATGGCCAGTTCGTCGAACACCGCCGAAAGAATCGCAAAGCCGCCGGGGAGATTGATGGCGCGCTCGCGCTTGAGGCTGGGGAAATCAATGTTGTCGATGCTTCCGGCCGCCAGCAGGCGCATTTTCAGCCAACGCATCCCGGCGGCGGTGATGCTGCCGTCGCCGTCGTTGTGCTCGGCGAGAATGCGGGCGATCGCGCGCGCCGTGCCCGAGGAGGCGATGGCAGTGGTCCAGCCGCTGCGCATGATGGCGGCCGAAATCACCTGGATCTCGCGCCGAGACGCCAGTTGAGCCTGCTTCATGGTGAATTCGTCGATGAAGCCGCCCGGGAAGTGACCGAGGGTGGCGTTGATCGAGCCCATGTACAGACTTTCCATGAGTTCCGGCTCGAAAGCGGTACCCACGGAAAACTCGGTCGAGCCGCCGCCGATATCGACAACCAGGCGACGGTCCTCATTGGCCGGCACGCTGTGCGCGACGCCGGAGAAGATCAGGCGCGCCTCCTCGCGCCCGGCGATCACCTCGATGGGAAAGCCGAGTATCTTCTCGCCCTCGGCGATAAAGGCCTGGGCATTGCGTGCCACCCGCAGCGTGTTGGTGGCGACGACCCGCACATGGGTTTTCGGGAATCCTGCGAGCCGCTGGGCGAAACGGGCAAGGGCTTCAAGGCCACGGGTTTGCGATTCGGCATCGAGATGCTTGTCCTCGCGCAGCCCGGCAGCCAAGCGGACGTTGCTGCGCAGGGAATCCTGCACGTAGATGTGACCGCCTTCGGCTCGACCGATCTCAAGCCGAAAACTGTTGGATCCAAGATCGACTGCAGCTACATGCGGCCATGTATTCAAGATGACGTACGGAAACCGTGGAAGTTCCCGGCAAGAATCAAATCAACTTTCTATGATCAGCTACTAATGTGACTAAAAGGTGACATTGCCTGCCCATTAAGGCATATTGTCGGGAATGTCATCGGCTTGTCATGCGCGCTGCCCAGAATTTGGGAGTGCAAGTGGAAAGGAAAAACCTGAATAGCGTTCCCCTGTTCAACCGCGAACTGGGCATTCTTGCGTTCAATGAGCGGGTACTCGCCCAGGCGGCGGATGCGGCCATTCCCCTGCTGGAGCGCCTGCGTTTCGTTTGCATCGTCAGCTCGAACCTCGACGAATTCTTTGAGATCCGTTTTGCCGGGCTGGTCGAACAGGCGATCAACGATCCCGCCCACCGCGAAGCCGACGGCATGCCGGTTTCCGAGGTCATAGGTGCGGTGCAGGCACGCATCCGGGCCCTCGTGGCCAGCCAGTACGAGCTGCTGAACAGCAACATCCTGCCCGCGCTGGAAAATGCTGGCGTCAACTTTTTATACCGCCCCGAATGGACTGCTCAGCTCGACACCTGGGGGCGTCGCTACTTTGAGGAGCAGATCTTTCCGGTATTGACCCCGATCGGGCTGGATCCGGCGCATCCGTTTCCGCGCATCCTCAACAAGTCGCTCAATGTGGCGGTCGAGCTTGAGGGGCGAGATGCCTTCGGTCGTGATGCCAAGCTGGCGATCGTGCAGGCGCCGCGCATGTTGCCGCGCCTGATCGCGTTGCCGGCCGACCGTTTTGGGGAAAACGCCTTCATCCTGCTTTCCACGCTGCTCATGCGCTACGTGGACGAGTTGTTCCCGGGCATCACCGTGCGGGGCAGCCATGCCTTCCGGGTTACGCGCAACAGTGACCTCTTCGTCGACGAGGAGGAAATGACCAACCTGAAGCAGGCGCTGCAGGGTGAATTGCCGCAAAGGCATTTCGGTGACGCGGTGCGGCTTGAGGTGGGAACCGATTGTCCGCAAGGTGTGGTGGAATTCCTGTTGCGCCAGTTCGATCTCGACGAAATGGATCTTTTTCGCGCCGATGGTCCGGTCAACCTCGCGCGCCTGATGCAGTTGGCCGATGCCGTAGAGCGTCCGGACCTGAAGTTCCCTCTTTTCCAGCCCGCCCATCCGGTGCATTTCGCGGATGCCGACACCGTCTTTTCCGCCATCGCGGCGGGCGACATCCTGTTGCACCACCCGTTCGAATCCTTCGATCCGGTGATCGAATTTCTACGCGCGGCGGCCGCCGATCCGGCCGTGGTTGCGATCAAGCAGACGATTTACCGAACCGGCGCCGAATCGGAGCTGATGGAGGAATTGATCAAGGCGGCGCGCAACGGCAAGGAGGTCACGGTGGTCGTCGAGCTGATGGCGCGCTTCGAGGAGGAAACCAACCTCAATCTCGCCGCCAAGCTTGAGGAGGTCGGGGCGCACGTGGTGTACGGCGTGGTTGGGCACAAGACCCATGCCAAGATGCTGCTGGTAGTGCGCCGGGAAGGCGGGCGCCTGAAGCGCTATGCGCACATGGGAACCGGCAACTATCACCCGCGGACGTCGCGCCTGTACACCGATTTCGGGTTGCTCACCGCCGATGACTCGCTCACCGGCGACATGAACGAGGTATTCCGCCAGCTCACCGGCCTGTCGAAGGCGCGCAAGCTTGAGCATCTTTGGCAGGCGCCCTTCTCGCTGCACGAGAACGTGATGAAGGCCATCCAGCGCGAGACCGCCCATGCGAAGGTTGGGGCGAAGGCGCGCATCGTGGCGAAGATGAACGCGCTCCTCGAACCGCGGGTCATTGGTGCGCTATATGCAGCGTCCCGGGCGGGTGTGAAGGTGGATTTGATCGTGCGTGGCGCCTGCGCCCTGGTTCCCGGCTTGCCCGGCGTGTCCGACAACATAAGGGTGGTTTCGGCGGTCGGGCGTTTTTTAGAGCATAGCCGGGTGTTCATGTTCCACAACAACGGCGAGACGAAGGTTTATCTGTCGTCGGCGGACTGGATGGACCGCAATTTCTTCCGCCGGGTCGAAGTCTGCTTTCCGGTGCTTAACAAGGCGCTGGCCAAACGGGTTTTCGACGAAGGCCTGGCGCCGTACTTGCGGCGCGACGCCGGCGTATGGCAACTCGACTCGGGCGGCAACTACAACCGCCGTGCCAGTGCCACGCCGGTGCAATTGCGCCTGCTGTCGCAGTTCGCCGCGCGCAAGGCGGCGCCCGCTGCGGTGCGCTTGCGCGGCATGCGCAAGTCCCTGAAAGCGCTGAAGGCGCGCAAGGCTTAGTCAAGTGTCACGAAAGGTTCACCTGCCGGTCATGGGGGTGAAACCTCGGGCGGATCAAATGTCGGCAACGCTTCCAGATCTGACCACGCGTGCGACCCTCCGACCTGCCAGCTGAAATCACACCCCCCTATCGCACGATCTGGATCTCCGATATCCATCTTGGCACCGCCGGCTGCAAGGCTGAATACCTGCTTGAATTCCTGAGGGAACACGAGTCCGAGACGCTCTACCTGGTGGGCGACATCGTCGACGCCTGGCGGCTCAAGAAGGCGTGGTACTGGCCGCAGGCGCATAACGATGTGGTGCAGAAACTGCTGCGGAAGGCGCGCAAGGGCACCCGCGTGATCTACGTGCCGGGCAATCACGACGAGCCCTTGCGCGACTACCTGAACCTCAATTTCGGCGGCGTCGAGGTGGTCGATGACGTCGTTCACGTCACCGCGGACGGTCGCCGCTTGCTGGTGATCCACGGCGATCTGTTCGATGGCGTGATCCGTCATGCCAAGTGGCTGGCCTATCTCGGGGATTCGCTCTATACCCTGATCCTGCACTGCAACCACTGGTTCAACCACCTGCGCGTGCGCCTGGGTTTTCCGTACTGGTCCTTGTCGCAGTATCTGAAGCACAAGGTGAAAAACGCGGTGAGTTTCATTTCCGATTTCGAGCACGCGCTCGCCAACGAGGCGCGCCGGCGCGGGCTCGACGGCGTGGTCTGCGGGCATATCCACAAGGCGGAAATCCGCGACATCGACGGGATCCTTTACTGCAACGACGGCGACTGGGTCGAGAGCCTGACGGCGCTGGTGGAAACCCACGCGGGTGAACTCAAGGTCATCGAATGGGGCGGCCGCGACTTGGCGGTTGCCGGGAACGGAATGGACGTGCTGCTGGGAATCGGCAAGGAGGTGCCCGCATGAGAATCGTCATTGTCACCGACGCCGCGCCACCGCAGGTCAATGGGGTCGTGATCACGCTCGGGACGCTCGCGCAGGAACTCCGGCATCTGGGACATGAAGTGCACATGGTGACCCCGGCAAGCTTCCGCACCATGCCATGCCCCACCTATCCGGAGATCCGGCTCGCGCTGTTTCCCGGCGCGGGGGTGCGGTGCGCGCTGGAATCGCTGGCACCCGAGGCGATCCATATCGCCACCGAAGGGCCGCTGGGAATCGCCGCACGCCGCATCTGCGTGCGGCGCGGCTGGCCGTTCACGACCTCGTACCACACCCGCTACCCGGAGTACGTGCGTGCGCGTGCGCCGGTGCCCAAGGCGATCACCTACGCATGGCTGCGCCGCTTCCATTCCCGCGCGCAACGCGTCATGGTGCCCACCGAGACGATCCGTGCCGACCTGCAGGAGCATGGTTTCGCCAATACGGTGATCTGGCCGCGCGGCGTGGATGTCGCGCGGTTCACTCCCGAGGGGCCTTGCGTAACGCGCGCCGATATCCCGCGTCCGGTTTTCGCCTACGTGGGGCGGGTGGCGGTGGAGAAAAACCTGACGGCCTTCCTGCGTCTGCAGCTGCCGGGCAGCAAATGGGTGGTCGGTGGCGGCCCGCAACTGGCAGCACTCAAGCGCGACTTTCCGGATGTGCATTTCGCCGGCGCTGTTGATCACCATGACTTGCCGGCCTACTATCGCTGTGCCGACGCGTTTGTCTTTCCCAGCCTGACCGACACCTTTGGCCTGGTCTTGCTGGAGGCTCTTGCCTGCGGGGTCCCGGTGGCAGCCTTCCCGGTGGCCGGACCGGCAGACGTGGTGGGCACAAGCGGATCCGGTGTCCTTGATCATGATCTCAAGCGTGCTGCGCTCGGGGCGCTCGAGGTGCCGCGGGCGGCGGCGCGGGCGCATGCAATGAAGTTTTCGTGGGAGCGAGTCGCCAGCGTGTTCCTCGGCCACCTGGCGCCATTCAAGGCGATCACGACTTGACACTCGCACGAAGTCGTGCGGTAGGTGCCCTCAATCGCACCGAAACGGTGCTGCCGGATTTTCGTCCAAGGTCGGGAAAAGGTCGAGAATAGTCTTGGAATCATTGCGTTAGCGTTGTCGTTCGAGGCTGGCACGCGGCTTGCTGCACACCATCTTGTATACATGATGGATTTTTGTGGCAACCCCGATGCTCATTTCGCAGCTCCTCGCCCGCTACAAGTCAGGCAGCACCACGCCGCGCGAGGTTGCGCGCGAATGCGTGACCCGAATCGCGCAGACCGGGCCGGATTGCGCCTGGATTTCCCGTGTGCCCGCCGAGGCCCTGCTTGAAGAGGCCGCGCGCCTAGAACAAGCGCTCGCCGACAGCGGCTTCGACTGGGCGCGCTTTCCGCTCTACGGCATTCCCTTCGCCATCAAGGACAACATCGACGCGCACGGCCTGCCCACCACCGCGGGCTGCCCGGCCTACGCCTACACGCCTTCCGCGGATGCTGAAGTGGTCCGGCGCTTGCGCGAGGCCGGGGCGCTCATGATCGGCAAGACCAATCTCGACCAGTTCGCCACCGGGCTGGTCGGTACGCGCTCGCCCTATGGCGCCGTGCCCAACACGTTCAATCCCGCCTACGTGTCCGGCGGGTCTTCCTCCGGTTCTGCCTCGGTGGTGGCGCGCGGGCTGGTGGCATTCGCGCTCGGCAGCGACACCGCCGGATCGGGGCGCGTGCCGGCCGGGTTCAACAACATCGTGGGCTTGAAGCCGACCCGCGGCGCGCTCTCGGCGCGCGGCATGGTGCCGGCTTGCCGTACGCTCGACTGCGTCTCCATCTTCGCCCTGACCGCCGCGGATGCGCGCGCGGTGCTGGCGGTCGCGGCCGGTTACGACGCGGCCGACGCCTACTCGCGCCCCCCCGGCCCGCCGGTGGCGCTACCGGCGTCCCTGCGCGTCGGCATTCCGCGCAAGGCGGCGTTTCTCGGCGACGCGCTGCAGGCGCGCGCCTACGAAAAGGCGCTTGCCCAGGCGCGCGGTCTGGGCGCAAGCCTGGTCGAGCTGGATTTCAGTGCGCTGGCCGAAACCGCGGCGCTGCTTTATCAGGGCCCATGGGTCGCCGAACGCCATGCCGCCATCGAGGACTTGATGCGCGACCGCCCGGAGCAGATCGAGGCGACCGTGCGCACGGTCATCGGCCAGGCGGCCAGGTATTCGGCCACGGATGCCTTCAAGGCGCAGTACCGGCTCGAGGAACTGCGCCGCCGGGTTGCGCCGATGTGGGCCGATATAGACGTGCTGATGGTGCCGACCGCGCCCACCATCTACACCATAGCCCAGGTCAATGCCGATCCCGTTGCCAGGAACAGCGACCTCGGCATCTACACCAACTTCGTCAACTTCCTGGACATGAGCGCGCTGGCGGTGCCGGCCGCCCTGCGCGAGGACGGCCTGCCATTCGGGGTGACCTTCATCGCCCCCGCCTGGGCGGACGCGGCGTTGTGTGAACTGGCGCAACGCTGGCAGGCCGCCAGCGGCCTCACCCTCGGCGCCACCGGGATGGCGCTTCCCGAGGCGGGCGTGCCGTCGGCGGGCGATGAGAAGCCCGGCGCGGGGCAGGTGCGCGTAGCCGTGGTGGGCGCCCATCTTTCAGGCATGCCGCTCAACCACCAGCTCACCAGCCGGGGAGGGCGGCTGGTGCGCCAGGCCCGCACCGCGCCGGCATACCGCCTGTTCGCGCTGCCCGGCACCACGCCGCCCAAGCCCGGCCTGAAACGAGTCGGGTCCGACGGGGCGGCCATCGCGCTCGAGCTCTGGGACATGCCGCTGGACGGCTTCGGTGCGTTCGTCGAGGAAGTGCCTGCGCCGCTGGCGATCGGCACGCTCGAGCTCGACGACGGCACCTGGACCAAGGGCTTCGTCTGCGAACCGCTGGCCCTCGAAGGCGCTGCGGACATCACCCGTTTCGGCGGCTGGCGCGCCTATGTCGCCAGCCGTGCCTGACGCCTTCCCCTCTGTTTCAACTTCCACCCTGCCAAGGAGAACACCATGAAGCGACGCAAATTCCTGCAAACCGGCGCGATCGGCGCCGCTTCTGCCGCAGCGCCGGCGCTGTGGACCGCCGCCGCGCTCGCGCAGGGGCGCCCCAAGGATGTTCTGGTGGTCGCCAACGAATTCGGCCCGAACTCGCTCGACATCCACACCGTGGGCGCCAACCGGCCCAGCTACTCGGTCTCGTGGATGTGCTACGACCGGCTCATGACCTTCGGCAAGAAAAAGCTTCCCGACGGCCAGGTCATGTACGACTACACCAAGCTCGAGCCGGAGCTGGCCGAGTCCTGGAAGATCGCCCCTGACGGCAATTCGGTGACCTTCAAGCTGCGCAAGGGCGCCAAGTTCCACGACGGCACGCCGATCACCGCCAAGGATGTGAAGTGGTCGTTCGACCGTGCCGTCGCGGTCGGCGGTTTTCCGACCTTCCAGATGAAGGCCGGCTCGCTCGAGGACCCCAAGCAGTTCATCGTGGTCGACGACCAGACCTTCCGGGTCGATTTCGTGCGGCGCGACAAGATGACCATGAACGACATCGCCGTGCCGGTGCCGTCGATCTTCAACTCCGAGCTGGTCAAGAAGAACGCCACGCCACAGGACCCGTGGGGCCTGAACTGGACCAAGAGCAACATCGCCGGCGGCGGCGCCTTCAAAGTGGAATCCTGGAAGCCCGGGCAGGAAATCATCTACGTGCGCAACGACGACTGGAAGAACGGCCCGCTGCCTGCCTTGAAGCGCGTGATCCAGCGCGACGTGCCCAACGCCGGCAACCGCCGCGCGCTGCTGGTCAAGGGCGACATCGACATGACCTACAGCCTGCCGCCCAAGGACTTCTCCGAGGTGGCCAAGGAAGGTGGCAACGTCAAGGTCAACTCCATGCCGATCGAGAATTCGATCTGGTACCTGGGCATGCTGACGACCAAGCCGCCGTTCAACAATCCCAAGGTGCGCCAGGCCATCGCCTGGGCCGTGCCCTACGACAAGCTCTACGAATCCGCGCTCTACGGCCGCGGGGCCAAAATGTATGGCGCGGCCTCCAACGACGTCAAGACCATCGCCTGGCCCCAGCCCACCGGCTACAAGACCGACGTCGCCCGCGCCAAGGCGCTGCTCAAGGAAGCCGGATTCGAGAACGGCTTCGAGACCACGCTGTCCTTCGACCTCGGCAACGGCACGGTGTCCGAGCCGATGGCCATCCTGATCCAGGAGAGCCTGGCCTCCATCGGCATCAAGACCACCATCAACAAGGTGCCGGGCGCCAACTGGCGCGCCCAGCTGCTCAAGAAGGACATGCCACTGATCGTGAATCGCTTCGGTGGCTGGCTCAACTACCCGGAGTATTTCTTCTACTGGTGCTATCACAGCCAGGACGCCGTGTTCAACACCATGAGTTACAAGAACCCGACGCTCGACAAGATGATCATCAACGCCAAGTTCGCCGAGAGCAAGGCGATCTACGACGGCGAGGTCAAGGCGATGCTCAAGCTCGCCTACGAGGAGGTGCCGCGCGTGCCGCTGTTCCAGCCGCTCATGGATGTGGCCATGCAGAAGAACGTGCAGGGCTACATGTACTGGTTCCACCTCGAACCCGACTACCGCCAGATTTCCAAGACTTAAGGAGCTGCGATGACCACGGATCAGATGTCCGCTTACATCGCCGCGGCCGCCGCCGCGATCGATTTGCCGATCGCGCCCGAGCACATGCCGGGCGTGCTGGAAAACTTCGAGCGACTGGCCGGCATCGCGGCCCAGGTCGACGCTTTCCCGCTGGCGCCGGAAAACGAGCCCGCTCCGGTCTGGCGGCCATGAACGGCCTGCACGAACTGACCGCCCTGGATGCGGCGGCGAAGGTCCGCTCCGGCGAGGTCACGGCGCAGGCCCTGGCGGAGGCTGCGCTGGCACGCGTCGCGGCGGTGGACGGCCGGGTCAATGCCTTCACCGAGGTCACGCGCGAGCGCGCGCTCGCCGAGGCGGCCGCGGTGGACGCCGCGCGTGCCGCCGGGCGGACCCTGCCGTTGCTGGCCGGGGTGCCGTACGCGGTCAAGAACCTGTTCGACATCGAGGGCCTCACCACCCTGGCCGGATCGAAGATCAACCGCGACCTGCCGCCCGCGTCGGCCGATTGCACGCTGGTCGGGCAGATGAAGGCGGCGGGCGCGGTCCTGGTGGGCGCGCTCAACATGGACGAGTACGCCTTCGGTTTCACCACCGAGAATACGCACTACGGGCCGTGCCGCAATCCGCACGACCTCACGCGCATCGCCGGCGGGTCCTCCGGCGGATCCGCGGCGGCCGTCGCCGCCGGCATGGTGCCGCTGACGCTGGGCACCGACACCAACGGGTCGATCCGCGTGCCGGCCTCCCTGTGCGGCGTGTTCGGCATCAAGCCCACCTACGGACGGCTGTCGCGCAAGGGTAGCTATCCGTTCACCGGCAGTTTCGACCATGTCGGGCCGTTCGCGCGCAGCGCGCGCGACCTCGCCGCCGCGTACGACGCCCTGCAATGCATCGACCAGGGCGATCCGGCGCAATCCGCGCGGGAAGTGGAGCCGACGTCGGGCACGCTCGCCAAGGGTGTGGACGGATTGCGCATCGCCATCGCCGGCGACTATTTCGAGAGCCATGCCACCCCTGCCGCGCTGCAGGCGCGCGACATCGTGGCCGCCGCCCTCGGCGCATCCCGCCGGGTGACGCTGCCGCAGGCGCAGCTGGCGCGCGGCGCCGCCTTCATGATCACCGCCGTCGAGGGCAGCCAACTGCATCTCCCGGACCTGCGCACGCGGCCGGACGATTTCGACCCGCTCATCCGCGACCGCTTCATCGCCAACGCGCTGGCGCCGGCCGCCTGGTACATGCAGGCGCAGCGGTTCCGCCGCTGGTTCCATGACCAGGTCATGCACGTCTTCGAGACCGTCGACATCGTCATCGCGCCCGCCACGCCCACCCATGCCACGCCGATCGGCGCACCTGCCTTCGAGCTCAACGGCGCGCAGGTGCCCGCGCGTCCGTCGATGGGGCTGCTTACCCAGCCCCTGTCGTTCATCGGCTTGCCGATCGTCGCGGTGCCGGTACCGCAGCCCGGCCTGCTGCCCATCGGCGTGCAGGTGATCGCCCGGCCATGGCACGAGGCGGACGCGTTGCGAGTGGCGGCGTGGCTTGAGGCGCGCGGTGTTGCACAATCGCCGGTCGTCAACCCTGTTTAAGGAAACGCCATGCTTGAAATCAACATCCCCGAGGTCGTCGCCGAAGTCACGGTGGCGTTCCAGCGCTACGAAGTCGCGCTCAACGCCAACGACGTGGCGGTGCTCGATGAACTTTTCTGGAAGAGCCCGCTGACCCTGCGCTACGGCATGGGCGAAAACCTCTACGGCTACGACCAGATCGCCGCCTTCCGGTCGGCGCGCTCGCCGGCCGGTCTGGCGCGCACCATCAGCGGCACGCTGATCACCACCTACGGGCGCGACATGGCCACCGCCAACACGATGTTCGAGCGCGAGACCGTGCCGGGCAAGATCGGCCGGCAGAGCCAGACCTGGATGCGCACCGACCAGGGCTGGCGCGTGGTGTCCGCGCATGTGAGCCTGATCGCGAAGCCGGCATGATTCGCGTGATCGCCCTGCGCCTGATCGGCGCGATTCCCAACCTGATCGGCGTGGTGGTGGTCACCTTCCTGCTCACGCGCGAGCTGCCCGGCGATCCGGCGGCGTTCTTTGCCGGCGCCGCGGCCACGCCCGAGGCGGTGGAGCAGATCCGCGAAAAGCTCGGCTTGAACAAGACGCTCATCGAGCAGTTCGGGCTGTACCTGTTCGACCTTGCGCGCGGCGATTTCGGGCAGAGCCTGTCGACCGGCCAGCCGGTGCTGACCGAGCTTGTGCAGCGCCTGCCGGCTTCGCTCGAGCTCACGTTCTTCGCGCTGCTCCTGGCGACCATCATCGCCCTGCCGCTGGGCATCATGGCCGCCACCCGGCCGGGGTCTTGGATCGACCACCTGTGCCGCCTGATCACCACCGCCGGGGTGTCGCTGCCGACCTTCTTCACCGGGCTGTTGCTGGCCTACGTGTTCTACTTCCTGCTGGGCATCGCGCCTTCGCCGCTGGGCCGGCTCGACCCGGTGTTCTCGCCGCCGAGACCGGTCACCGGCATGTACCTGATCGACAGCCTGCTGGCCGGCGAGGGTGCGCTGTTCCGCGCCTGCCTGGCGCAACTGATACTGCCCGCAATCACCATGGGCGTGTTCGTTCTCGCGCCGCTGGCGCGCATGACGCGCGCCTCGATGCTGGGTGTGCTGTCGTCGGATTTCATCCGCACCGCGCGCGCCTCCGGCCTGGCGTCCTCAACCGTGCTCTACACCTACGCCTTCCGCAACGCGCTCCTGCCGGTGGTCACCACCCTGGGCATGGTGTTCTCGTTCCTGCTCGGCTCGAACGTGCTGGTGGAAAAGGTGTTCGCCTGGCCCGGCATCGGCTCCTATGCGATCGAGTCCCTGACCGCCTCCGACTACGCCCCCATCCAGGGGTTCGTTCTGACCATGGGCGTGCTGTATGTGCTGCTCAACCTGTCGATCGACCTGATCTACGGGCTGATCGACCCGCGCGTCGGACTGGAAGCCTGATGAGCGCCACCCTGCGGCACATCCGCTACGTGCTCTCCGAGAATCTCGTGACGCTCGGCGCATTCGCGCTTTTCACGGCCTTCGTCCTGCTGGCGGTGCTGGGGCCGATCGTCGCGCCCTATGATCCGCTGGCGACCGATACCGCGCGCGCGATGCAGCCGCCCTCGGCGGCGCACTGGTTCGGCACCGACGCGCTGGGGCGCGACATCCTGTCGCGCATCATCATCGCGACCCGCCTGGACTTCGGCATCGCGGTGGCGGCGGTGGCGCTGTCGTTCGTGTTCGGCATCGCGCTGGGACTGGCGGCAGGATTTTTCGGCGGCTGGTGGGACCGCATCATCCTGCGCCTGGCCGATACCATCATGGCCTTTCCGCTGTTCGTGCTGGCCATGGGCATCGTCGCGGCGCTCGGCAATTCGGTGGCCAACATCGTCTATGCCACGGCCATCATCAACCTGCCGTTCTACATCCGCGTCGCGCGCGCCGAGGCCAACGTGCGGCGCAACGCCGGGTTCGTCGAGGCGGCGCGCCTGGCCGGCAATGGCGACTGGCGCATCCTGTCGCACCACATTTTCCCCAACATACTGCCGCCGGCCATGGTGCAGGTGTCGCTCAACATGGGCTGGGCCATCCTCAATGCGGCCGGGCTGTCGTTCATCGGCCTGGGCGTGCGGCCGCCGACGCCCGAATGGGGCATCATGGTCGCCGAGGGCGCCACCTACATCATCTCCGGCGAATGGTGGGTGGCGTTCTTTCCCGGCATGGTGCTGATGCTCGCGGTGTTCTGCTTCAACCTGCTGGGCGACGGCTTGCGCGACATCATCGATCCGAGGCGGCGCACATGAGCGCGGAGATCCCGCTGCTCAAGGTCGAGAACTTCGGCCTGGAGTTCCGCACGCGTTCCGGCGTGGTGCACGCCCTGGAAGGGCTCAACCTGGCCATTCGCAAGGGCGAGACCGTCGGCCTGGTGGGGGAGAGCGGCTCCGGCAAGTCCGTGCTGTCATTCGCCATGCTGGGCATCTCCGACGCGGCCGCCAGGGTGACCGGCGGCTCCGCCTGGTTCGGCGGCCTCGACCTGCTCAAGGCGGGCGAGTCCGACCTGGCGGAAATCCGCGGCCGCGAGATCTCGATGATCTTCCAGAATCCGCGCACGGCCTTGAACCCTATCCGGCGGGTCGGCGCGCAGATCGAGGACGTGCTCAAGCGCCACGCCGCGGTGCGCTCGGCGGACTTGCGGGCCCGCGCGGTGGAGGCGCTGCGTTCGGTCAACATTCCCGATCCCGAGCGCCGCTACGCCGCCTACCCGTTCGAGCTGTCCGGCGGCATGTGCCAGCGCGTCATGATCGCGCTGGCGCTGGCGTGCGGGCCGGCGCTCCTGATCGCCGATGAGCCCACCACCGGACTCGATGTCACCACCCAGGCGGGCATCATGGACCTGATCGCCGAGCGGGCGCGGGCCTCCGGCATGGCCACGCTGTTCATCACCCACGACCTCGCCCTGGCGGCGGAGCATTGCGACCGCATCATCGTCATGCACGCCGGGCATATCGTGGAGGCGGCGCCGCGCAGGGAACTGTTCGCCGCGCCGCGCCACCCCTATACGGCGCAGCTGATCCGCGCGACGCCCGCGGCGGGGTCGCTGCTCGAGGGCCTCAGTGCCATTCCCGGCAACCTGCCGGACCTGCGGCGCCGCGACCTGCCGTCCTGCCGCTTCCGCGAGCGCTGCGAGCGCGCCAGCAGCGCCTGCGATGCGCCGCTGCCGCGCATCGACGCCGAGGCTTTGTCCGGCGTGGCCTGCTGGCATCCGCTTGCGGTAGTTGCGGAGGCCGCATGAGCGGGGTGCTTCTGGAAACGGTCGGCCTGTCGCGCCGATTCGCGGTCGGCAGGCGCGCTGCAGGGGGCAAGCGTGCGTCGATGCTGCATGCGGGCGACGATGTCAACCTGCGCGTCCATGCCGGCGAATCGGTCGGGCTGGTGGGCGAGTCGGGGTGCGGCAAGTCCACCCTGGTGCGGCTGGTGAGCCGGCTGCTCGATCCCAGCGAGGGCGCGATCGTGTTTCGCGAACGCGATATCGGGGCCGTCCCCGCGGCGCAGTTCGCCGCGCATCCGGAGCGCGGCAAGATACAGATGGTGTTCCAGGATCCCACCGACAGCCTCAATCCACGCTACAGCGCCGCCGATACCATCGCCGAGCCGATGCGCCTGCTGCGGGGGGCGCGCGGCGATCTCGCCATCGCGGTGCGGGCGCTCGCGGACGCGGTCGGCCTCGCGCCGGAACTGCTGGCGCGCTTTCCGCATCAGCTTTCGGGCGGCCAGAAGGCGCGCGTGGGCATCGCGCGCGCGCTGGCTTCCGAGCCGGACCTGCTGATCCTGGACGAACCGACCTCGGCATTGGACGTGTCGGTGCAGGCGATCATCCTGCAACTGCTGGCGCGCCTGCGCCGCGAGCGCGGCCTGGCCTACCTGTTCGTGTCGCACGACCTCAATGTCGTGCGCCTGCTGTGCGACCGGGTGGTAGTGATGTACCTCGGCCGGGTGGTCGAGTCCGGCCCGGCCGCCGAGGTGTTCGCCCATCCGCGCCACCCCTACACCCGTGCCCTGGTGTCGGCGATACCGGGCGGTACGGCCAACCTGGCCGGCGGACGCATCCGGCTCTCCGGCGAGGTGCGCAGCCCCATCGATCCCGACCCCGCGGTGTGCCGCTTCTACGGCAGGTGCATGCAAGGCGCACCACGGTGCGGCGCCGAGATGCCGCTCTTGCGCGAACCGGTGGCCGGGCACGCCGTGGCCTGCCACTTTGATCGATAATGGGTCGGTGAGCGACATTCGTCCCATTTCCTTGCGCAAGCGCGCGCGTGCCGGCCGCGGTCCTGCCGCCGTGGTGGCGTCGGTGGAGCGGGGCGCCGGCCTGGCGGCGCGCGTGTATGAAGGCATCAAGGCCGAGATTTTCGACTTTCACCTGATGCCGGGCGACCGCTTCACGGAAGCCGAGGTGGCCGCGCGCATGCAGGTTAGCCGTACGCCGGTCCGGGAGGCCCTGTATCGGCTGGAGTCGGAAGGCTATCTGGAGGTGATGTTCCGCAGCGGATGGCGTGTCCGACCGTTCGATTTCCGCATGTTCGAGAACCTGTACGACCTGCGGGTCGTGCTCGAAACCGCGGCGGTGCGGCGCCTGTGCGAGATGACCGACCGACCCTCGCTCGATGATCTCAAAACGGTCTGGCTGGTGGCGGCCGGGGAACGCATTGCCGACGGCCGCGAGGTGGCGGCCGCCGACGAGGCCTTTCATGCGAGCCTGGTGGCCGCAACCGGCAACGACGAGATGGCGCGCATCCATCGCGACTTGACCGAGCGTATCCGCATCATCCGGCGCCTGGACTTCACCAAGGAGCAGCGGGTCGACACCACCTACCAGGAGCATGCCAAGATCCTGCGCGCGGTGTTGCAGCGACGCAGCGAGCAGGCCCAGCTGCTGCTGCGCTCGCATATCGAGGAGAGCAAGGCCGAGGTGCGCAAGATCACCCTGCACATGCTGCACGCCGCCCGCGCGTCTGCGGCCTGACGCGCCGCGGGTGCGCCGGGCGCCGGAGAATGTCCGACGTTCTATGCCATTGACATCAATTCCGGTGGATAATCAACGCTTTTCCGGATGGTGCCGCGGGACGGATGTTGTCCAACCACTGGCTGCAAGGCGCGTCGATCCAGTTTCGGCTGATGCTGCTGGCCCTGGCGGTGTCGCTGCCGCTGGGTTCCCTGGCCCTGCTCGGTGCGCTGCGCGCCGCCGAGCACAGGGAGGTTGACGCCCTCGAGCGGGTTGCCGCCCATGCGCGCCTGGCGGCGGGCTGCGTCGACGAGCAGATCTTGCGTGTCGACGCCGTTCTCGCGTCGTTGACCATGGCCCTGTCGGTGCGTCCTGCGCAAGACGCGGAGCGTGCGCGGGCCGTCCTGGCAGCAATGCGCGCGGAGACCCATCCTGCCTTCGGCGCCTTCAGGGTCAGTGACGCCGCGGGCGGCCTGGTGGCCGGCCCTGCCGGGGGTAGCCCTTCGATTGCCGGGCGCAAGTACTTCCGTCGTGCCCTGGCGAGTTCCGGCCTGGCCATCGGCGAGGCGACCAAGGCCCCGGGCGGCGACGAATGGACCCTCGGCCTGGCGCGCCGCATCCCCAGCGAAGGCGGCGCGCCGTCCGGCGTGGTTTCCGTGACCACGCGCCTGGCCGGTCTGCAGGGCATGCTTGATGCCACGGGGTTGCCCGCCGGTGCAGTGATCACCCTGATCGACGAGTACGGTGTCGTATTGGCGCAGACAAGCGATTTCGCCGCCTGGGTGGGCCGCAAGCTTGAAGACACCGCGGAGTACGCCAGCGGCGGCGCCAATGTGCGCTCGGCGGTACTGCGCACCTCCGCCGATGGCGCCGAGAGGCTTTCGGCGAAGGCCAGCCTGAGCGCGGCCCCGTGGCATGTACATGTGAGCGTTCCGGCCCACGAGGCGCTCGGTACGGCGCGCAGCCAGACGCGCTGGACGATCGGCCTGACGCTGGCCCTGGTCGCGATTTCGCTGCTCCTTGCCTGGCGCATCGCGCGCGGCGTGGCGCTGCCCCTGCACGCCCTTGCCAGCGATGCACAGCGCCTTGGTGACGGCGACGCCGCGCATCGCAGCACGGTATCGGCCGGCGGGGAACTGGGCCTTCTCGCCGGCGCCATCAACCGCCTGGCCGAGCAGTCGGTTGCGCGTCTCGAGACCTTGCGCGACGGCGAGGCGAAGTTCCGCGCCATGGTCGAGGCCTCCCCGGTCGGCATCTTTCTGGCGCGGCTGGACGGCAACACGATCTATACCAACCCGGCCTACCTGCGCATCCTCGGGCTTCCGGCCGGCGAGGCGCGTGACCTCGGCTGGATCCGCGCCATCCATCCCGAGGACCGGGACGCGGTGGCCTCGGGATGGCATAAGTCCATCGTCTCGGGCAGCCCCTATCACGGGCACGGACGATACCTGCACAAGGACGGCAAGGTCGTGTGGTGGCAGGTACGCACTGCCGAGGTCCGGGTCGGCGACAAGCTGGTCGGCCTGGTGGGCATGGTCGAGGATGTCACCGAAGTCCGTGAAGCGCAGGCCGCGCTGGCGGACAGCGAGCGGCGCTATCGCGCCATGTTCGCCTCCAATCCGCAGCCGATGTGGGTGTACGACGTGGAGACGCTGCGGTTCCTGGACGTCAACGACGCGGCCGTGGCCCACTACGGATACAGCCGCGACGAGTTCCGCGCCATGACCGTGATGGACATCCGTCCCGACGAGGAGCGCAGGCGCAACGAGCGTCCCGGCTTGCCCTCGGCGGCCGGCACGATCATGCAGGGCGTGCGCTGGCACAAGCGCCGCAACGGCCAGAGGATCGAGGTCGAGGTGTCGTCGCACGACTTGATGTTCAAGGGCCGGCGCGCCGTCCATGTGCTGGTCAACGACGTGACCGAACGTTCGCGGGTGGAGCGCGAGATCCTGAGCCTCAATGCCGAACTGGAAGAGCGCGTCACCGCGCGCACCGCGGAACTGACCGTGGCCAACAACGAACTCGAGGCCTTCACCTACTCCGTGGCCCATGACCTGCGCGCGCCGCTGCGCGGCATAGACGGCTTTTCGGCGTTGCTGGTCGAGCACGGGCGCAGCAGGATGGACCGCGAGAGCGCGCTGTATGTCGAACGCATCCGCGATGCCAGCGAGCGCATGGGCGCGATGATCTCCGACCTGCTGGACCTTTCGCGGGTTTCGCGCAGCGAACTGTTCAAGCTGTCGGTCGACCTTTCGGCGATGGCGCGCGAGATCGCCGACGAACTGCAGCGCGTCAACCCGGACCGGCAGGTGGAATGGCGCATCGCCCGCGACCTGAGCGCGCGAGGCGACCCCGGCCTGCTCCGGCTGGTGCTCGACAACCTGATCGGCAATGCATGGAAGTACAGCAGCGACGCCAAGGCGCCGGTCATCGAATTCGGCTGCGCGCACGGCCCGGGCGGCCGCACCGAGTTCTTCGTGCGCGACAACGGTGTCGGCTTCGACATGCAGTACGCGGGCAAGCTGTTCTCGGTGTTCCAGCGCCTGCATTCGGCGCAGAAGTACGAGGGCACCGGCATCGGCCTGGCCACGGTCAAGCGCATCGTCGAACGTCATGGCGGCGGCGTCAGCGGCGAGGGAGAGCTCGGTCGCGGGGCGACCTTCCGTTTCTGGCTGCCTTAGCCTGCCGCGCCGTCAGCGGCCCGGCTGCGCCGCGCCTTCCTGCCTGTCCGCGCGCCGCTTGCCGGCGCCGCCCAGCACCACGCGGAACCGCAGGGGCAGGAATACGTTGCTGTAGTCCGGTTCCAGCGCGTTGTCGGCAAGGCAACCCGGGCACTGCGCCAGCCAGGTGCCGCCGGCCAGGCGAGGCGGGGCCAGCGGGGCGGTGTCGCACGTGGCGCAATGAAGTATTTGCATCGGACTCTCCCTTGCCTGTCGGCGGCGCGCGCGGCGCCTGCTGTCGCGATTATGGGTGGGCCACGCGACGGCCGGTGTGCGAATTCGCACGTTTGACATCAATTTACGAACCCGACGGCCGGTTTCTTGAAAAGTATCGATGCTGCGCCGCGCCAGTGGCGGCATGGTTCGAGCCCGCCTGCGCCTAGAATGCGGACCTCCATGGCACACAACCTTCCAGGCGAGTCCGGCGCATCCGGTCGCATGGCGCGGCGCTTCGGCACGCTGGGCGTGCGCTTGGCCGGCCTCGATCCGACCTTGCGCGGCATGCTGTGGACCATCGCCGCCGGCCTGATCTTTTCGCATCTCAACGCGCTGCTGCGGGTCTTGTCGATCCAGCTCGATCCGTTCCAGGCGCAGTTCCTGCGCTACCTGTTCGGCTGCCTGGTCATGCTGCCGCTGGTGGTGCGCAGCGGGCTTTCCGCTTACTGGCCCAAGCGTCCGGCCGGCCAGTTCGCACGCGGGTTCGTCCATGCCGTGGGCTTGTGGTTGTGGTTCGCGGCGCTGCCGCATGTGCCCATGGCCGACATGACCGCGCTGGGCTTCACCGGCCCGATTTTCATCATGATCGGGGCTTATCTGTTTTTCCGCGAGCCAATGCGCTGGGACCGCTGGGTCGCCGCGCTCGTCGGCTTTTCCGGCGTCCTGGTGGTGGTCGCTCCCAATCTCACCGGCGGCGGCGGGCATTACCAACTGGTCATGCTCGCGTCCGCACCGGTGTTCGCGGCGTCGTTCCTGTTGACCAAGTCACTGACCCGCAACGAGAGCACCGGCGTGATCGTGGTCTGGCAGGCGATTTCGGTGGCCATCTTCAGCCTGCCGGTGGCGGTGCTGAACTGGCACCCGGTGTCGGGTCCGCAGTGGCTGGGCTTTGTCGCCTGCGGCGTCCTCGGCAGCCTGGGCCACTACTGCCTGACCCGCTCGTTCCATGTGGCCGACATCTCCGCGACCCAGTCGGTCAAATTTCTCGACCTGTTGTGGGCCTCGTTCATCGGCTGGGCGGTGTTTTCCGACGTACCCAGCCTCACCACGCTGGCGGGCGGGCTGGTGATCGCGGTGTCGACGCTCTGGATCGCGCGCCGCGAGGCGCGCACACGCGCCCCGGCGGGGCGCTAGCTAGCTCGGGTTGATCCCCTCGGCCACCAGCAGGCGTGCCTGCGTCGCCGGGATGTTGAGCAGGCTGGCGAGCGCGGCGTAGTCGTCGGGCAGGGCCGGATTGTCCCAACCGTTGGCAGAATGGCGCGCCAGCGCGACCGCCAGATTGACGTTGCGCACCTTGGGGTCGGCTCCCGCGTTCTCGTCGACGATGCGTACCAGCAATTCCGGAAGGTGCCAGCGCGCCAGCAGCTCGTGTTCGAGCTGGTTGATTTCGACGTTGAGCACGGCGCGCTGCGCCGCGCTGCTGCGCAGGCCGGGGCGGGCGCTCAGTTCATCCTGGACGCGCTGAGCGAGTGCGGGCGCGACGCACCAGATGAGCATTTCGGCGAAATCGTGCAGCAGCGCCGCGGTGGCGATGATTTCCGCGTCGAAATCGTTGCGCCGCACCGCCCAGTCGAACGCGTAGGCCGAGGCCCGCTGGGCACGGGTCAGGACCATGTTGAGGCCGTTCAGAAAACTCTGCGTCATGCTCGCGGGCGGCGCGACCGGCTGCAGGTCCGCGAACGTGCGGAAAAACGGCGGAATGCCCATCATCACGATGCAGCCGGTGACGCTTTCGATGTCGGTCAGTTGCGAGCCGCGCCGCAGCGAAGCGATGTGGCGGTACAGCTTCACGCACATCAGGGGGTCACGCATGACTATATCGGCGATGCCCTGCGCATCGACGTTCTCCTCGTCGGCGGCCAGGGCGGACAGCGCGGCGACGGTCTCCGGCAGCACCGGAATCCGCACTCGCGACAGATGGTCGGACCAGGCGGCGAGGTCGCGCAAGGGGGCGTTGAGCAATGCGGGGATGTCCATGGTCAAAACACCTCGGTATGGCTCATGTTATCGGCAGTGAAGCTGGCCGATGAAGGGTTTCCCGTTGATGCGCCGCCGCAACGTCCCGCCACGGTACAACTGCGAGGTCGCAGTGTGCTGTCCCCGGCTGGGCTGACGGTACCGGCATATGCCGGCGGCGGCCGGGTCGGTCCCGGGTTTCCAAGCGATCCGGCGGCGTCTCATGGCGCGGCGCCGATGGCGACGACCACCTTGCCCCGGGCCTCGCGCTCGCGGATCAGGCGCATGGCCTCGCGATGGTCATCCAGCGGGACGATGTGGGAGACGTGCGGCTTCAGGGCGCCGGCGGCGGTCCAGTCGTACAGGTCGCGCATCATGCCGCGCATCTGCGCCTCGTAGCGGGCGCGTGCGTCGCTCGGGCCCCATCCGTAGTACAAACCCATGTTGTGTCCGAGCACGGCGATGTTTTTCACCAGCAACAGGTTGGCAGGCGCCTGCGGAATGCGTCCGCCGGCGAAACCCACGCTGACCAGACGCCCGAAGGGCCGCAATGTGCGGATGATGGCGTCGAAGGCGTCGCCGCCCACCATGTCGATGGCCACATCCACGCCGCGCCCGTCGGTCGCCGCCATCACTTCGTCGCGCAGGTGCGCATAACCGACGGCGACGTGCGCGCCGTGCGCGACGGCGAAGGCCTGCTTGTCCGGCGTACTCGCCACAGCGATGACACGCGCCCCCAGGTGGCGTGCGAGTTCCACCGCCGCCACGCCGACCGCACCCGCCGCGCCCGTGACCAGCACCGTATCGCCGGCCGCTACGCGGGCGCGCCAGCACAGTGCGCCATAAGCGGTGCCGTAGGCGTTGGGCAAGTGGATGGCGGGGATCAGGTCAAGTTTTGTACCGTGTTCGCGGGGCAGGGGATAAACGGTTTCCGCGCGCATGACCACCTGCTCGGCCAGCCCGCCCCAGTCGGGAATGGCCAGCACGCGCTCGCCGGGCCTGACCGAGGTCACGTCCGGACCGGTCTCGAGCACCGTACCGGCCACCTCGGTGCCGGGCGTGAAGGGCATCGGATAGGCGCGCTGGTACTTGCCGGCGACCTGCAGGCTCATGGCGAAGCTCACGCTGGCGTAGGCGACGGCGATGCGCACGCCGTTCGGCACCATGGGCGGCGGCGCGATGTCCTCGATGCTCAGTTCGTTCCAGTCGCATGGCTGATGACACACGAGTGCGCGCATCGCGGTCATGCCCGGCATGTTGGAGCGGCACCGGCTTTCAAGAGCATGAAGCGCGCGGCCGTAGCGGCCGCCGTTGCGGCGGGCACGCGTTCATCGCCTCCGGACGGCGGGGTCACAATGCCGGATCCTTGACAAACAGGGTCTGCAGCGGTGTCGGGCCGTCCTGGCGGCTCCAGTGGCCGTGAACCGCCGGGTCGAAGGCGGCGCCGGCCGGCAGGGTATCGGCCGAATAGAAATGCTCACCGGGACCGAACGAGCGGGTGCTGCCGTCCTGCAACCCGATCTCCATGCGCCCGACGAGGATGAATACCCATTGCGGTGTAGGGGTGCAGTGGAACTGGCTGCGAAAGCCGACCGGGCTCATGCGCAGCTGATAGCCGGCGCCGGGGAAGACCTGCGACAGCATCGCCTGCGCGGACCCTTCGCCGAGCGGTATCTGCTCCTCGCGGAAGCGGGCTCGTCCGTCGGCGCCGGTGAACAGGATGACCTTGGTGAATGCGTGCATGAGGCGGCCTTTCTAG
The DNA here is from genome assembly GCA_947456845.1 of Burkholderiales bacterium. Taxonomy (GTDB): domain Bacteria; phylum Pseudomonadota; class Gammaproteobacteria; order Burkholderiales; family JAEUOS01; genus JAEUOS01. The sequence continues at coordinate 25,848 of CANGUJ010000007.1, forward strand.
ACTAAAAGCGGCCGGCCTGGAAGTCGCTGATCGCCTGGCGGATTTCGTCGTGTGTGTTCATCACGAACGGGCCATACTGGACGATCGGCTCGTTGAGCGGGCGACCGGCTACAAGAATGAAGCGCCCGGGCGCCGCGCCGGCGGACGCCAGCACACGGGTGCCCGCGGCGAGCACTGCAAGGCGGTTTTTGCCGATCGGGGTCGCAGGCTCGCCGAAACCGACCTCGCCTTCGAACACGTACGCGAAGGCGGTGTGTCCCGCAGGAATCGCGTGGGTGAAGCGGCTGCCCGCGGGCAGCAAGACGTCCAGGTAGGTCGGATCCGTGGCCACTGCGCGCACCGGCCCGGTGGCGCTGTCGACGCGACCCGCGAGCACCCTGACGGTGGCGCCGCCGCTGTCGGTGACCACCGGCACGTCGTGGGCCGGAATGTCCTGGTAGCGCGGAGCGCACATCTTGTCGGCGGCGGGCAGGTTGACCCATAGCTGGAAACCGGCCATGCGGCCTGATTCCTGCAGCGGCATCTCGGAATGCACGATGCCGCGGCCGGCGGTCATCCATTGCACGCTGCCCGGGCCGAGGTCGCCGGCATTGCCCTTGTTGTCCTTGTGCCGCATGCGCCCGGCCAGCATGTAGGTGACAGTCTCGAATCCGCGGTGCGGGTGGTCGGGAAAGCCGGCGATGTAGTCACCCGGCGTTTCGCTGCCGAAGGCGTCGAGCATGAGGAAGGGGTCGAGGTTCTGCAGTTGGGGCTGGCCGATCACCCGCAGCATCCTGACACCGGCCCCGTCGCTGGTGGGCATGCCTTGCACGGTGCGGACGACATGGCGGGCGCGGTTGTCGATGCTGGCGTTCATGTCGGTCTTGCTTTCATGGGTCGCTGCGCCGGGATGGCGCCAGACCGCATGATATTCAAGCCCGGGCAATCGCGCCGGCG
>CANGUJ010000008.1 GCA_947456845.1 Burkholderiales bacterium
CGCCGATCAGGTTCTCGGCCGGAATCTCGAGATTGTCGAAGAACAGCTGGTTGGTCTCGTGGTTGACCATGTTGCGGATGGGATGCACGTCGAGCCCGTTGCCGATGGCCTTCCGCAGGTCGACCAGGAAGATCGACAGGCCGTCGGCCTTTTTCTTGACCTCCGCCAGCGGCGTGGTGCGCGCCAGCAGGATCATCAGCTCGGAATGCTGCACGCGCGAGATCCAGACCTTCTGGCCGTTGATCACGTATTTGTCGCCGCGACGTTCGGCCGTGGTCTTGATCTTGGTGGTGTCGGTACCGGTGGTCGGCTCGGTCACGCCCATGGATTGCAGGCGCAGTTCGCCCGAAGCGATCTTGGGCAGGTACAGCTTCTTCTGTTCATCCGAGCCGTGGCGCAGCAGGGTATTCATGTTGTACATCTGGCCATGGCAGGCGCCCGAGTTGCCGCCCTGGCGGTTGATCTCCTCCATGACCACCGACGCCTCGCCCAGGCCCAGCCCGGAACCGCCGTACGCCTCGGGAATCAGCGCGGCCATCCAGCCGGCCTTGGTGAGCGCATCGACGAAAGCCTCGGGATAGGTCCGCGCGTCGTCGATCTTCTGCCAGTAGGCGGAGTCGTATTGGGAACAAAGGGCCGCGACAGCTTCGCGGATTTCGGGAAACTCGTTGGGAGCGATCATGTCATGTGCCTTGCTGGCGGGATGGAGGGGAAGCGGGTGAAATTGTCGGCGGACCGAGGAAGACAAAAGCCGGTACGCGATGACCGGCTTTGTGATGGAGCGGGTGAAGGGAATCGAACCCTCGTCGTAAGCTTGGGAAGCTTCTGCTCTGCCATTGAGCTACACCCGCAGCAATCTAGAGTTTACGACGTTTTTTGCCCCGCCTCACTCGCGCGCTGCCCCCTTTTAAGCCGACGGCGCCCCGCTTCCGATAAAATAAGAATCCAGATAGCCTGCATGCAGCGCACCCTGCAGCACCCATTTCCGCAAGAGTCCCCGCAGTGATCGACGTCACCGTCAACGGCCAGACGCGCCGCCTCGACCCCGGCACCACCGTCGCCGGCCTGCTGGCGCAGATGGCGCTGGCCGGCAAGCGCGTGGCGGTCGAACGAAATGGCGAGATCGTTCCCAAGGGACGCCATGCGGACACCGCGCTCGCCGGCGGCGACAGGCTGGAAATCGTGGCCGCCGTGGGCGGCGGCTGACACAGGGACACAGGCATGGACATGGCGTTGAACGACAAGCCCTTTGAAATCGCCGGCAAGGTGTATGCCTCGCGCTTGCTGGTGGGCACCGGCAAATACCGGGATTTCGACGAAACCCGCGCAGCGATCGATGCGTCGGGCGCGCAGATCGTCACCGTGGCGATCCGCCGCACCAACATCGGCCAGGACGCGGACGCCCCCTCGCTCCTGGACTACCTGCCGCCTTCGCAATTCACCCTGTTGCCGAACACGGCGGGCTGCTATACCGCCGAGGACGCGGTGCGCACGTTGCGCCTGGCGCGCGAACTGCTCGACGGCCACTCGCTGGTCAAGCTCGAGGTGCTGGGCGACCCGCATACGCTCTATCCCAACATGCCGGAAACCGTGGCCGCCGCGAAAACGCTGGTCGCCGAGGGGTTCCACGTGATGGTGTACTGCAGCGACGACCCTATCCTCGCGCGCCAGCTCGAGGATGTCGGTTGCGTGGCCGTCATGCCCCTGGCGTCGCTGATCGGCTCCGGCATGGGCATCCTCAATCCGTGGAACCTGTCGCTCATCATCGAGAAGGCGCGCGTGCCGGTGATCGTCGACGCCGGTGTAGGCACGGCATCCGACGCCGCCATCGCGATGGAGTTGGGTTGCGACGGCGTGCTCATGAACACCGCAATCGCCGCGGCAAAGAACCCGGTGCTCATGGCCTCTGCCATGAACAAGGCCGTGCAGGCCGGCCGCGAGGCGTTCCTGGCCGGTCGCATGCCGCGCAAGCTTTATTCCGCCACTCCCTCCTCGCCGACTGCGGGCATGATCGCCGCCAAGGGCGCCTGATCGCCACCGCCCCGCCGGGCCCCCGAGCAAGCGCGACGCGCGGGCCAATGGCGTGTGCCCCACATGCAGAACACCGATACCCCCGATCCGGATACACCGCCGGCCGCGGACACCGCCGCGCGCCTGACCACGCAGTCGATCCGCAGCTTCGTGCTGCGCCAGGGCCGCATGTCGCCGGCGCAGACGCGCGCCTACGAAACGCTCCATCCGCGCTACGGCCTGCCGTACGCGGCAGGCGCGCTTGATTTCAAGCGCACCTTCGGCAGAAGCGCGCCCGTGGTTCTGGAAATCGGCTTCGGCATGGGCGAGACCACCGCACGCATCGCCGCCGCGCTGCCGCGCTGCGATTTCCTGGGGCTGGAGGTGCATGCGCCGGGCGTGGGCGCCCTCTTCAAGCTGCTCGACGAAGGCCATCTCACCAACGTGCGCGTGATCCGGCACGACGCCGTCGAGGTGGTGCGCGACATGATCGCCCCCGGCAGCCTGGCGGGCATCCACATCTTCTTTCCAGACCCCTGGCCCAAGGCGCGCCACCACAAGCGCCGCCTGGTGCAGGCACGGTTCGTCGCCCTGCTGGCAACCCGGCTGGCGCCCGGTGGCTACCTGCATTGCGCCACCGATTGGGAAGAATACGGGCAGCAAATGCTCGACGTCCTGTCCGCCGAACCACTGCTGGAAAACACGGCGGCGGCGTTCGCGCCGCGGCCGGATTACCGCCCGCTCACCAAGTTTGAGAATCGCGGCATCCGCCTGGGGCATCGGGTGTGCGATGTAGTATTCCGCAGGAACAACCGCGTTTCTGCCGAATCCGGCAGCGACGGCACGACACCACAAGGAACCGCATGAAACATCTCCGCAGCCTGGCCCTGACCATGCTTCTGCTGGCCATCACCCTTCCGGTGGCTGCGCAATTGAAGGCGCCCGCACCGCCGCCACCCGCCGCGGCGCCAGCGACAGGCGGCGCACCGCAAGGCCCGGCAGGTGCGGGCGGCCCGCCACAGGTCGATCCGCTGACCCGCGAGTTCCGCGAGTGCATCCAGAAAGCCCAGACCGCCATGCAGGCGGCCAAGGCGGACGACCCGGGCGCGATCCACGCCTGCCTCACGGCGGAAATCAAGCGCCAGGACAGTCGCCTGGCCAATGCCACGCAGAAAGTGCTCAAGGTCATACCGCCCGAGGCCCGGAAGAAGCTTGAAACCGCCAACGCCGACTGGCGCCGCTATCGCGGCAGCGAATGCGGCTTCATGGCCGATGAGAACGGGGCGCCGCCGGCCAACCTGCAAAACGCCGATTGCCGCCTGCGCATGACCACGCTGCGCGCCGCCGACCTAGACAACCTCGCCAGCATGCTGGCGCGCCAGGAAGCCGCTTTCAAGGCGCAGCAGGAAAACTCGCCGGCCGCGCCGACCGCAGTGTCGCCCCCAGCCGCGCCGGCAGCTCCCAAGTAGGGCGGCGCGTGCCGCGTGGCGGACTGCGTTCGACGAATCCTGTGTCAGCTGGTCCAGCTCACCCATCCCAGTTGCCAGGTCGCCAGCACCACCACACCGAAGACAATGCGGTACCAGGCAAACGGCTTGAAGTCGTGGGTGGAGACGAAACGGATCAGCCAGCGCACGCAGGCATAGGCGCTCACGAAAGCGGTGATGAAGCCGGTCGCCCACATGCCGATGTCGTCTATCGAGAGCAGGGCACGCTCCTTGTAGAGGGAGTAGACCGACGCCGCCACCAGGGTGGGCACAGCCAGGAAAAACGAGAATTCGGTAGCCGCCTTGCGCGACAGGCCGAACAGCATGCCGCCGATGATGGTGGCCCCGGAGCGGCTGGTGCCCGGCAGGAGCGCGAAGGTTTGCGCAATGCCGAGCTTGAGCGCATCCAGCGGCCCCATGTCCTCCACCTCGGCCACCCGCACCGCCCGCCCGGCGCGCCCCGCGCGCTCGACCCACAGGATCACCAGCCCGCCCAGGATAAATGTCACCGCCACCGTGATGGCGTTGAACAGGTGCGCCTTGATGACCTTGCCGAAAGCCAGGCCCAGCACGGCCAGGGGCATGAACGCGATGACCAGATTGCTCCAGAAGCGCCGCGCCTGCGGGTCAGTCGCAATCCCGGAGAACGCGCCCCACAGGCGCTGGCGGTACTCCACGCACACCGCGAAGATCGCGCCGCTCTGGATCACGATCTCGAACAGCTTGGCCTTCTCGCCGACGAATCCCAGCAATTGCCCGGCCAGGATCAGGTGGCCGGTGGAAGAGATGGGCAGGAACTCGGTGAGACCTTCGACCACCCCGAGGATGGCGGCCTTGAGCAAGAGAGGAATGTCCATCCACGGATTTTACCCGGCGCGCGCGCCCGCCCCATGGCGCAGGGCGGGCACGGCGTCGCTGGCCGAGGCGGGCTCAGCGGGCGCTGTTGGCGCCCACCACGGTGAGCGCGGTCATGTTGACGATGCGGCGGACCGTCGCCGAAGGGGTGAGGATATGCACCGGGCCGGCGCAACCAAGCAGGATCGGGCCGATGGTGACGCCGCCGCCGGCGGCCACCTTGAGCAGGTTGTAGCTGATATTGGCCGCTTCCATGTTGGGAAACACCAGCAGGTTGGCGTCGCTCCGGAGGGTGGAATCCGGCAGCACCGCGCGCCGGACCGCCGAATCGAGCGCGGCATCGCCATGCATTTCGCCGTCGACCTCGAGCGCCGGCGCGCGCTGCCGCAGCATGGCCAGGACCTCGCGCATCTTCACCGCTGAAGGCACGTTGAGCGTGCCGAAGTTGGAATGCGACAAGAGCGCAACCTTGGGAACGATGCCGAAGCGGCGTATTTCCTCGGCCGCCATCAGCGTGATGCTGGCCAGTTGTTGCGCTGTCGGGTCATGGTTGACATGGGTGTCGACCATGAACACCGTGCGGCCGGGCAGCATCAGGGCGTTCATCGTGGCGTACTGCTCGACCCCGGCGCGCCGGCCGAGGGCCTGGTCGACATATTCCAGGTGCAGCGAGTGCGTGCCGAAGGTGCCGCAGATCATGCCGTCGGCGTCGCCGCGCTTGATCATCATGGCGCCGATCAGGGTCAGGCGCCGGCGCATCTCGATCTTGGCGTACTGCAGCGTCACGCCCTTGCGCTTGACCAGGTCGTAGTAGTCCTCGACGTAGTTCCGGTAGCGCTCGTCGAACTCCGGGTTGATCAGGTCGAAGTCCGTGCCGGGCCGCATACGCAGGCCGAAGCGCTCGAGGCGCTTTTCGATCACCGCCGGCCGGCCCACCAGCACCGGCCGGGCGATGCGCTCGTCGATGATCACCTGGGCGGCGCGCATGACGCGCTCCTCCTCGCCCTCCGCAAGCACCATGCGGCTCTTCTTGCCGGCCTCGAAGGCGGCGCGCGCCGCCTGGAACACCGGCTTCATCAGCAGCCCCGAGTGGTAGACGAATTGCTCGAGTTGGTCGCGGTAGGCGTCGAAATCGGTGATCGGGCTGGTGGCCACACCCGACTCCATCGCGGCCCTCGCCACCGCCGGCGAGATCTTGGCGATCAGGCGCGGGTCGAACGGCTTGGGGATCAGGTATTCGGGGCCGAAGGACACATCGCCGGTGCCGTAGGCGAGCGCGACGACCTCGCTTTGCTCGGCCTGCGCCAGCTCCGCAATGGCCTTGACGGCGGCGATCTCCATTTCCGCGGTGATGCTTGTGGCGCCCACGTCGAGCGCCCCGCGGAAGATGAACGGAAAGCACAGCACATTGTTGACCTGGTTGGGAAAGTCGCTGCGCCCGGTGCACATGACCGCATCGTCGCGCACGGCATGCACTTCCGCGGGCATGATTTCCGGCGTCGGGTTGGCCAGCGCCAGGATCAGCGGGCGGGGCGCCATTTTTCTCACCATCTCGCCCTTGAGTACCCCGCCGGCGGAAAGTCCGAGGAAGATATCGGCGCCCTCGATCACGTCGCCCAGCGTGCGCCCGGGGATGTCCTTGGCATAGCGCGCCTTGTTGGGGTCCATCTCCTCCTTGCGCCCGGTGTAGACCACCCCGGCGATATCGGTGACGGTGATGTTCTCCATCGGCAGGCCGAGCTTGACCAGCAGGTCCAGGCAGGCCAGCGCCGCGGCGCCGGCGCCGGAGACCACCAGCCTGACGCGGCCGATGTCCTTGCCGACCACCTTGAGCCCGTTGGTGATGGCGGCGCCAACGATGATGGCCGTGCCGTGCTGGTCGTCATGGAAGACCGGTATCTTCATGCGCTCGCGCAGCTTGCGCTCGACCACGAAGCATTCCGGCGCCTTGATGTCCTCCAAGTTGATGCCGCCGAAGGTGGGCTCGAGCGCGGCGATGATCTCGACCAGCTTGTCGGGGTCGCGCTCGTTGATCTCCAGGTCGAAGACGTCGATGCCGGCGAACTTCTTGAACAGCACCGCCTTGCCCTCCATCACCGGCTTGGCCGCCAGCGGCCCGATATTGCCCAGGCCCAGCACCGCCGTGCCGTTGGTGATCACGCCCACCAGGTTGCCGCGCGCGGTGAGATTGCGCGCCTGCGCCGGCTCGTTCTCGATCTCGGTGCAGGCGAAGGCGACGCCCGGGGTGTAAGCCAGCGCGAGGTCGCGCTGGTTGACCAGCTGCTTGATCGGGGTGACCGAAATCTTGCCGGGCTGCGGATAGCGGTGGTAATCAAGCGCCGCCTTTTTCAACTGCTCATCGACCTGCTTTGCCATGGATGTCTCGCTGCGTGCATGTATGAAGGCCCGGCGCGGCGGCCGCGCTCGGGAAGGCGCCGGAATCACCGAAAAACCGGGCCCCGGAGTCTACTCTGCTTGCCATTGCGCGGGTAGTCGCCATGTGCGCCAACGCTCCTGCAACAGACTAGAATCGGGAGGCGCGACCAACCGCACCAAAACTCCGAGCAAAATCCATTCCATGAACGCCCCGCACCCCGCCATACGGCCGTTTCCTGCCGTCCCGCCCGCCGTCCGCATGGCCGACATCGAGGCGTTCTATGCCATGGAAATCATGCGCGAGGCCACCGCCCTGGAGCGCGCCGGACGCTCGATCATCTACCTGTGCGTCGGCGAACCGGATTTCGCCGCGCCCGACATGGTCATGCAGGCGGCTGAAGCAGCGATACGGCGCGGCGACACCCATTACACCGTGGCGCTCGGCATTGCGCCGCTACGCGAGGCGATCGCCGGCTTCTACCAGACCCGCCACGGGTTCGCGCTCGACCCGGCGCGCGTGGCGGTGAGCGCCGGCGCCTCCGGTGCCATGCTGATGCTGTTCGGCACACTGGTCAATCCGGGCGACGAATGGCTCATGCCCGACCCGACCTACCCCTGCAACCGGCGCTTCATCTCGCTCTACGGCGGCACCACCCGATTGATCCCCTGCGGCCCGCAGGAGAACTACCAGCTGACGCCGGAGTTGGTGGAGCAGCACTGGGGACCCAACACGCGCGGGGTGATGCTGGCCTCGCCGTCGAATCCGACCGGGACCACCGTGCCGTTCGAAGCCATGCGCGGCATCCACGCGGCCGTGCAGCGCCGCGGCGGCACGCTGCTGGTCGACGAGATCTATCACGGCCTGACCTACACTCGCGACGCGGCGGGCAATTTCAGCGAGGAGCCCACCGCCCTCGCGCTGGGCGACAACGTGTTCGTCATCAACAGTTTCTCCAAGTACTTCAGCATGACCGGCTGGCGTCTGGGCTGGCTGGTGGCTCCCGAGGCGCACATGAAGCATGTGGAAAAGCTGGCGCAAAACCTGTTCATCTGCCCGTCCACCATCGCCCAGCATGCGGCGCTCGCCTGCTTCAGCCCGGAAGCGCTCGCCATCCACCAGGCGCGCCGCGCCGAGTTCGCCGCGCGCCGCGATTACCTCATTCCGGCCCTGCGCAAGCTCGGCTTCCTGATCCCGAATACGCCCGAGGGCGCCTTCTACATCTATGCCGAGATCTCCAATCTCTCGGACGACAGTTTCCGTTTCTGCACCGAGGTTCTGCATGGCGCCGGCGTGGCCATCACCCCCGGGCGCGATTTCGGCGACCACAACGCGCACCGCTATGTGCGCCTCACTTACACCATCGGCGTCCCGCAGCTGACCGAAGTCGTCGCCCGGCTGGCGGCCTTCCTGAAACGCTGACTCACGGGAACCCATCGCGCATGGCCAGAATCGCCGTCGGCGGCTTCCAGCACGAAACCAATACCTTCGCCCCCAGCCCGGCCGACTACGCGGCATTCGAGTCCGGTGGCGGTTGGCCGGGGCTGTGCACCGGTAGCGACATACACGCCGCGGTGGCGGGCGCCAACATTCCCGCCGCCGGCGCCATCGAGGCCCTGCACGCGGCCGGCCATTCGACCGTGGGTCTGGTCTGGGCGGCGGCCTCGCCGTCCGACCGGGTGACCGCCGATGCTTTCGAGCGCATCGCAGGTGCCATGGTGGAAAGGCTGCGGGCCGCGCTACCGGTGGACGGCGTCTATCTCGATCTGCATGGCGCGATGGTGTCGGAAGCCCATGACGACGGCGAAGGCGAACTGCTGCGGCGCATCCGCGCGGTGGTTGGCGAGCGCGTCCCGGTCGTGGCCAGCCTCGACCTGCATGCCAATGTCACGCGCCAGATGTTCGCGCTCGCCGACGCCCTGGCGATCTACCGCACCTACCCGCATGTGGACATGGCTGAGACCGGCGCGCGCGCCGCCAGCCTGCTCAACCACATGCTGGCCGCCGGCCGCCGGCCCGCCAAGGCCTTCCACACGTTCGACTACCTCACCGGCATTCCTTCGCAGTGCAGCTTCATCGAACCCTGCAAGAGCCTGTATGCGCTGATCGAAAGCCTCGATGCGCGGCACGGCGTGACGCTTTCCTTCGCGCCAGGCTTTCCGATGGCGGACTTCGCCGAATGCGGCATGTCGATCACCGGCTACGGCGCGAACCCGGCCGTCCTCAAGCCCGCGATGGACGAACTCGCCGGCGCCGTCGTGGCCGCGGAGAAGGACTTCGCCCTGGAACTGCTGCCCCCCGTAGACGCGATCGCCCGCGCGCTGCAGACCGGCGCCGTCGGGCTGCCGACGGTCCTGGCCGACACGCAGGACAATCCGGGCGCCGGCGGCAACGGCGACACCACCGGGCTGCTCGCGGCGCTGCTGGCGATGCGCCCGCCGGATGCCGTACTTGGCATGCTGATCGATCCGCCGGCGGCCACGTTCGCCCACCAAATCGGGCGCGGCAACAGCGCGGAATTCTCGCTCGGCGCGATTTCCGGCGTGCCCGGCATCGCCCCGGTGCGCGCGCGCTTTCGGGTCGAGGCGCTGGGCGACGGCGCCTTCACCGGCAGCGGTCCCTTCTATCGCAACTTCAAGCTGCAGATGGGGCCGATGGCGGCCTTGCGCAGTGTCGATGCGCCGGGGGTGCGGGTAGTCGTAGCCACGACCAAATGCCAGACCGCCGACCAGGAGATGTTCCGCCATGTCGGCATCGAGCCCCGGCTGCAGCGCATCGTCGCGGTGAAAAGTTCGGTGCACTTCCGCGCCGACTTCCAGCCGATCGCGCGCGAGGTGCTGGTGGTCAAGGCGCCGGGCCCGGCGCTGGCGGACCCGGCGGAATTCGCCTGGAAAAAACTGCGCCGCGGGATGCGCCTGCGCCCGCTCGGACCGGCGTTCGCCTGAGGAGGGACTGCCGGTGCCGCAGCGCTTCGTCATCGCCCTGATCAAGCACGAAACCAACACCTTCTCGCCCATCGAGACACCGCTCGAGCGCTTCGGCCACGGCCGCGGGCCCGCCTTCGGGCGCGACGCGCGCGATGCCTACGCAGGCTCGGCCACGCCGATGGCCGCCTACATCGACATCGCGGTGCGCGAAGGCGCCGAAATCGTCACGCCGGTGGCCGCAGAAGCCTGGCCGTCGGCGGCCTGCAGCCGCGCCACCTTCGAGACCCTGGTGCGCCCGCTCGAGGCGGCCGTGCGAGACGGATGCGACGCCGTATTCCTCGACCTGCACGGCGCCATGGTCGTGACCGACAACGATGACGCCGAAGGCGAGATCCTGGCGCGCCTGCGCGCCATCGCACCGGCCGTGCCGATCGCGGTGACCTTCGACTACCATACCAATCTGTCGCCTGCCACGGTCGGACTGGCCAACGTGATCACCGGCTACAAGACCTACCCGCATGTGGACATGTACGAGGCGGGCCGCCAGGCGGGCGAGATCCTGCTCGCCTCGGTGCAAGGACGCGTGAAGCCGGTGATGAAATGGGGCAGCCTGGCGCTGGTGCCCTCGATCATGCGCCACGCCCCGGAAGATGGCCCTTCGGGCGAGATCCTCGCCATCGCGCGCGCGGCGGAGCGGCGCGGCGACGTGCTGGCGGCGACCCTGCTGCCGGCCTTCGCCCATGCCGACACGCGCTTCACGGCGCTCTCCGCGGTGGTGGTGGGCGACGCCATGCGGCGGGACGGCGCGGCGCGCGCGCAGGCCGTGTGCGACGCCATGCTGCAGGTGGCGCGCACCCGGCGCGGCGAATACGCCTATACCCCGACGAACCTCGCGCAGGACGTGGCGCGCGCGCATGCGCTTGGCCGCGACGGGCCCGACGGCCCAGTCCTGCTCATCGACCACTGCGACAACTGCGGGTCCGGCGGCACCCAGGACGTGATGGCGGTGGTCGAGGAAATCCTCAAACAAGGACTCGATGATATCGCCATCGCACCGATCCGCGACCCGCAGGCGGTACGCATGATGATCGCCGCCGGCACCGGCAACAACGTCACCCTCTCGCTGGGCGGCAAGACCGACATGCCGAGCATCGGCTTGGCGGGCCGTCCGCTCACCGTCAGCGGGAAGGTGCGCACCATCACCGACGGCGAAATCGTCTTTCGCGGCCCGATGTACACGGGCCTGAAGTCGCATCTTGGCCCGACGGCGGTGCTGGAAGTGACCGGCGCCCGCGGCACGGCGCAGATTGTCGTGACCAGCCTGCACCATGAGCCGTTCGACCTCGTGATCTTCCGCCACTGCGGCATCGAGCCCACCCGCAAGCGCTTTCTCATGCTCAAGAGCCGCATCCACTATCGGGCCGGCTTCAAGCCCATCGCCAGCCACATCGTCGAGTGTCATGGCGCCGGCGTGACCAACGCGGACCTGTCGGTGTACCGCTACCGCAGGCTGCCGCGCCCGAGCTTCCCGCTCGACCCCTGAGACGCCCCGCGCATCCCTGCGGGCCGCGTAGAATCCCCGCATGGCCGCCCGCGAGAACCTGCTGATCGACATCGGCAACACTTTCATCAAGTGGAGCCGCCATGGCACCGGCGGGGACGGTGCCGCGTCAGAGGCGACCCAGACCGCCAGCGGACGCATGCTCATCGAGGAGATCCCGGATCTCGGCGATGCGTTCCGCAGCCAGGAACCGCCGCGCCTCGCGGTGGTCTCCAATGTCGCCGGCACCAAGGTGCGCAACCCTCTGCTGCGTGCCCTCGAAGTATGGCCCGAGTACGCCAACGCCCAGGGGCCGGTGCACTGGATCGTCTCGCGCGAGGAACAATGCGGCGTGGTCAACGGCTATCGCAACCCGGCGCAACTCGGCACCGACCGCTGGGCTGCCCTGATCGGCGCGCGCGCGCTCGAACCGGTAGACCCGGTGCTTGTGGTGGTGTGCGGCACCGCCACTACCATCGACCTACTGTCGCCTGAAGGGCGCTTCATGGGCGGCAACATCCTGCCCGGCATGGGCCTGATGCTGCGCTCGCTGCACACCAACACCGCCGCGCTGCCGGATGCCGACGGCGACTACCTGAACCACCCCACCCAGACGGTCGACGCCATCACCTCCGGCTGCCAGCATGCCCAGGCCGGCACCATCGAACGCCTGTTCCGCCGCCATCGCGCGGAGTACGGGGACCTCAAATGCATCATCTCCGGCGGCGCCGGCAAGACGGTTGCGCCGCGCCTGTCCATTCCGTACCGGTATCATGAAAACCTGGTACTGGAGGGTCTGCACCGCATCAGCCTGACCTTGTAACGGTCGCTAGATTCTGGGGATTCCGGCCACCATGCGCGTCGTATTCTTCCTTCTGATCCTTGCCAACCTGGCGTTTTTCGGCTGGCAGGCCGGCTATATCGGCCCCGGGCCGGCGCCGGTCGGCGAACCCGGCCGCATGGCGCAGCAAATCGCGCCGGAGAAGATCCGCATCATCAGCGCCGACGAGGCCAGGAAGCCGGCCGCCGCCGGCGCGCCCAAGCCCTTGCTGTGCCTTGACTGGGGCACCTTTCCGCCGCAGGAGGCGGAGCGGGTACAGGTGCTCTTGGCGGCCATGGCACCTGCGCCCAGGATAAGCGTGCGCAAGGTCGATGAGACCGCCGGATGGTGGGTGTCCCTGCCGCCGCAAGGCAGCAAGGCCAATGCAGACAAGAAGGCCGCCGAACTCAAGCGCCTGGGTATTGACGAGTTTTTCATCATCAACGAAGACGGCCCCAACAAGTTCGCCATTTCCCTGGGTGTGTTCAAGAACGAGGAAGGCGCGAAGAACTACCTGGAAATCCTTTCCAGGCAGGGCGTCAAGACCGCGCGCGCCGCCGAGCGCGAGACCCGCGTGGCCAAGACGGTCTTCACCCTGCGCGAGGTCGATGAGGCCACCAAGGCCAAGCTCTACGACCTGCGCAAGGAGTTCCCCGCCCAGGAACTCAAGGACTGCGCGCCCGAGGACAAGCAGGCGTAAACCCGAGCGGCGCACGCGCGAGAGTCGCTGCGCGTGAACGTCGTGACGGGGAGGGCCAAGATCCCGGGCGCGCCTAGGAGGCGCGCACCCGGGCAAGCGTCGCGGTGGTGGAGCGCTCGAACAGGAAGGGAATCGAATGCACGGTGCCGCCCCAGCCGCGCACCTCGTTTGCGCCCACGATGGCCTCGACCTTCCAGTCTCCGCCCTTGACCAGCACGTCCGGCCGGGCGGCCAGGATCGCCGCCAGCGGCGTATCGTCGGCGAAGCAGGTCACCAGGCTCACGCATTCCAGCGCGGCCAGCACGGCCATGCGGTCGGCTTCGATGTTGATCGGCCGGTCGTCGCCCTTTCCCAGGCGCTTGACCGAAGCGTCGCTGTTGACGGCGACGATCAGGCTGGCCCCCAGCGCACGGGCCTGCGCCAGATAGGTCACATGGCCGCGATGCAGCAGATCGAACACGCCATTGGTGAACACCCGCGGGCGCGGCAGCGCCGCGGAGCGCTTCGCCAGATCGGCCAGGGCGCAGATCTTGGTCTCGAACGACGGCGCCGCGGTGGTCATTTGCGCTTCCAGTGCGGCGGAACGGTCTTGTCGAAAAACGGCAGGGCTTCGATGCGTGCCGCCCAGGCGGCGATGGGCGCCGGGCGCGCACCGATGAGGGCCAGGTCCGGCTTCTTGCCATCGAGCCGGGCCAGCATGGCCACGTGCGGATACAAGGCTAAATCGGCGGCGGTGATGCGCGCGCCGGCCAGGTAGTCGCCCTGCATCATGCGGGCGATCACGCCCAGTTCCGCCACCACCGCAGCGCGCGCGACGGTGAATTTTTCTGCATCGAGCGGGCCGGACGGATAGAACACCAGGCTGGCGAGTTCATACACCTGGCGCGCGATGCCGTCGTCGATTTCCGAAACCCAGCGCCGCACGATGGCGCGGTCGCGCGTGTTACCGGGGTATAACTGCGGCGTGGCCGGATACTGCTCCTCCAGATACTCGACGATGGCATTCGACTCATAGAGCGCGAAGTCGCCGTCGACGATGGTCGGCACTCGGCCGCGCGGGTTGAGCGCAAGAAACTCGGGGCGCTTCAGGTCGCCGGCCTCGAAAGACATCAGCTTGAACTCGTAGGGCAGGCCCTTGAATTCGAGCGCGAGCCAGACGCGCCAGGCCGGCGGGGATCCGGAGCCGTAATGGAAGGTGATGGGCATGTGGGGAACCAGTGGCGCCGGCGTGGCGGCGCGGAACAGGCCCGGGGGATCCCGAGCGGAGGCCGCATTCTACTGGCCTCCCCGGCACCCGCAGCGCTCAGCCCGGCAGGGGCGGCGGCGTCAGCGTCTCGCTCAGCCTGGCGCCCAGGCGCCGCGCGACTTCCTTGCGGTACTTGTTCAAGTCCTGCACCGACTCGAAGGTGCGGTCGAACAGGATGGAGGCGTTGTGCAGGATCCGCTCGACGACCTTGTTCTCCCATTCGCGGTCGAAGTCGATCTGGCGCGTCAGCCAGTTTTCAAGCCAGGTCGGATCGGGCAGCCTGGACTGCACGGTGTCATTGGGAAACATCGACTCGTTGACATGCAGGTTCGTCGGATGCAGCGCCTGGGCGGTGCGGTTGGCCGAAGCCATGAGCACGCCGATCTTGGAGAACGCGGCGCGCGCCTGGTCGCCGAAGGTGCCGATGGCGCGCTTCATGTACTGCAGGTAGGCCCCGCCGTGACGCGCCTCATCGCGCGAGATCAGGTTGTAGATGTGCTTGATCACCGGTTCGGTGTGCCATTCGGAGGCACGCCTGTACCAGTGATTGAGGCGGATTTCGCCGCAGAAATGCAGCATCAGGGTTTCAAGGGCCGGTGCCGGGTCGAACGGGAACCGCACCGCATGCAGTTCCTGCTCGGTTGGCAGGAGGTGCGGGCGAAAGCGGCGCAGGTACTCGAGCAGCACCAGCGAATGCTTCTGCTCCTCGAAGAACCACACACTCATGAAGGCCGAGAAGTCCGAATCATGCGCGTTGTCGCGCAGGAACATCTCGGTGGCCGGCAGGGCCGACCACTCGGTGATGGCGTTCATCTTGATGGTGCGCGCCTGCTCATCCGACAGCCGGGACGCATCGAAGCTGTCCCACGGCACGTCGGTTTCCATGTTCCAGCGCACCGCTTCCAGGCTTTTGAAGAGTTCGGGATAAAGCATGCTGTTCTCCTGCGCACGACTCGTCTGGTTGGTTCTGCCCGACCACGCTCGTATGTCGGCCAAGTGTAGCAAACGGAAACCACCGCCCTGCTAAAGGATGTCCGGGTTTTCCAGCAGGTGCGCCGCGTGCTGGCGTATGGACGCGCGCTCGTCCGCGGACAGGCGCTGCAGGTTTTTCGCCATCAACGCGGTGCGCATGTTGCCCTTCATCTCTTGCTCATGCTGGTCGAGGAAATTCCAGTAAAGCGTCGTCATCGGGCAGGCTTGCGGACCGTGGCGCACCTCCGGCCGGTAGCGGCATCCGGCGCAATAGTTGCTCATGCGCTTGACATAGGCGCCGGAGGCCACATACGGCTTCGAGGTGAAGCGCCCGCCGTTGGCATACAACGCCATGCCCGCCGTGTTGGGCAGTTCCGCCCATTCGACGGCATCCACATACACGGCCAGGTACCAGCGGTGCACCGCCTGCGGCGAAATGCCGGCCAGCAGGGCGAAATTGCCGGTCACCATCAGGCGCTGGATATGGTGGGCATAGCCGTACTGCAGCGTCTGCCCGATGGCTTCGCGCATGCAGTTCATGTGGGTGGCGCCGGTCCAGTACCAGGCTGGCAGCGGACGCTGGTGGTCGTAGTGGTTGGCCTCCCCGAGCAGGGGCATGTCCAGCCAGTAGACGCCGCGGATGAATTCGCGCCAGCCGAGCACCTGGCGGATGAAGCCTTCCACCGCGGCCAGCGGCAGCTTGTCACGCCGGTAGGCCTCGAGGGCGCGCGCAATCACCTCGCGGGGGTTGAGCAATTTCAGGTTGAGCGCTGCGGAAATCAGCGCATGCCAGCCGAAGGGCGTACCGGTCCACATCGCGTCCTGGAACCGGCCGAAGCCGGTCAGCCGGGTCGAAACGAAGGTCTCGAGCGCCTCCAGCGCCTGCGCGCGGGTCACAGGCCAGGCGAACTGCGCCAGTTCGCCGGGATGCCCGGCAAAGCGCTGCGCCACCTCGGCCAGCACCTGACGGGTCAGCGCATCGGGCGCGAACCGGGCCGGCGGGGGCACGGCGCCAGGGCCCGATTTCGGAAAGGCGCCGCGATTGTCGGCGTCGAAGTTCCATGTACCGCCCTCGGGCTCGCCGTCGGCCATGAGAACCCCGGTACGCTTGCGTACCTGGCGATAGAACATCTCCATGAGCAGGGTTTTCTTCGCGCCGGCCCAGCGCGCGAATTCCTCGCGCGAGACCATGAAATGGGTGTCGGGACGCACTTCCAGGGCCACCGCGGCGGCCGCACAGGTATCCTGCAACTCGGCCAGCAACCGGTATTCGCCGGGCTCGCACACCACCACGCGTTCGGGCTTCGACTTGGCGACGCGCGCGGCCAGCACCGCGGCGATGGACCGGCCTGCGGACGCTTCCAGCGTGCAGTAGTCGACCGGGATACCGCGCCCGACCAGTTCGTCGCGGTAGTGCCGCATGGCGGCCAGGAACAAAGCGATACGCGCCTTGTGGCTCCAGACCAGCGCCGCCTCGGCCGCGGTTTCGACCATCAGGACCGTATCCCGGGCGGGGTCGAAGCCTGTCAGCCCGGGGGCGTCGGGATCGAGTTGGTCGCCGAGGATGAGAACGAGGTGGCGCATATCTTTCCCGACGTCAGCGCGGCCCCGGCGTGCCGGCGGCGGGTTGGCGCGCACGACGACACCGCTCCGAGCAGTATTTCACCTCGTCCCAGACGCGCGCCCACGCGCGTCGCCACACCATGACGCGGCCGCACGTGGCGCAGGTCTTGGCGGGCAGTGCGGCCTTGTTGCCGCGGAATGCGTGGCGCCCCACCGGGGGGCGGCTAGCTGGCGTGGCGCACACGCCACGACTTGATACCCTCGTGGATGGCCGACAGGCTGTTCATGGCCCGTACGCCGTCCGGAAGCCGGCGCCCAAGCACCTCCGTGCCGCCGCCGGCCCAGATCTCGATCCGCGGCGGCAGGCTGCGGCGCAGTTCGCTCAGCCCGTCGACCGCCTGCGCGGCCGGGTAGGCGAGGCTGAATGACAGGGCCACGATATCTGCAGACTGGGAGGTGGCACCGAGCACGATGTCCCATACCGGCGTTTCGATCCCCAGGGAGACGCAATGCGCGCCCTCGAGTACCAGCATGGCCTCGGCCATCAGCAGGCCCAGCCCGTGCTGCTCGTTGGGAAAGGTGGTCAGTAGCACGCGCGGGGCCGACGGGCTCTGCGGCACATTCGCAATGGCGCTGCGCAGCACCACCTGCAGCGACTCGGTGTACAAGTGCTCCTCGAACACTTCCAGCGCCCCCTGTAGCCATAACTCCCCGATGGCCACATTGAGCGGGGCGACGATGTCGGTCACGAAACGTCCCAGGCCGTTGCGCACCACCTCCTGGCCCAGGGCGCGGCGCAGTTCCTCGACCTGATGGGCGCGCACCATATGCAGGTAGCGAGCCAGGTCGTCGGACAATTCCACCCGGCTGCCGGCGTTCTCGCCTTCCTGCGACAGCGCCTTGAGCTCATCGATGGACAACTGCATGATCTTGCCGGGGCGATGGCCGTGATCCATGAGGCGCTTGATGGTGCGCAGCTTTTCCACCTGTTCACGCGGGTACACCCGCTCGCCGAAGGCATCGCGCCCGGGATTGGGAAAACCGTAGCGTCGTTCCCACACGCGCAGGGTATCCTTGGACAGGCCGGTATCCCGCTCCACCGCACCGATGCCCATCGAATGTGGATCCCCCGGACCGCCTCCCGTCGCGGAGCGCGGGTCGGGGACTGGTGTTTCGGCTTTTTGTTCCATCAAATTGTCCAAGACATTCCGGTTGACAAACGAATAAAGCATCCATATATTACCACGGCGCTGAACTTTTGACATGGACAAAGCGGGCAAATGTTGAAAGAACTGGACGGCAGACGTCGGACGAGGTCGAAAGTCGGCATGGAAGCGACGCCAAGCGAGATACCCGATCGTCAGGTCTGTCGAGCTATCCGCCGCTGACCCGTACTTCGGCGTACTTCCGACCAGTTCTGCTGCATACCTTCGTGCCCGGTCAAGGCCGGTGATAGCGCAACAACCACCCAACTCTTCATCCAATACCCATGAACGCTCCCGAACGCCTGCCCCTGCCGGATATCCAGTCAACCCCCGACCTGCGCCGTCTCGCGATCCAGCGGGTGGGCATCAAGAGCGTCCGCCATCCGGTCAGGGTGCGGTCCATCGATGGTACCGTCAATACCACCGTGGCTGTGGTGGACATGTACGTCGGCCTGCCTTCGGACCAAAAGGGCACGCACATGTCGCGCTTCATCGAGATCCTTGAGCAACACGGTGGCGATCTCTCCAGCGAAGGCTTCGCCAGCATGTTCGAGCGGATGCTCGTGCGCCTGGAAGCGGATTCCGGCTACTTGGAAATGCGTTTTCCGTACTTTTTGACCAAGACCGCGCCGGTATCGGGCGTACAAAGCCTGATGGACTACGACGTAACGCTGCGGCGCGAACGGGTCGCGGCCGATGCGCCCGTCGACTACTGGCTACAGGTGCTCGTGCCGGTGACCAGCCTGTGCCCCTGCTCCAAGGAAATCTCCGCCTACGGCGCCCACAACCAGCGCTCCCATGTCACCATCAAAGCGCTGGTCACCGGGCCCGTCGCCATCGCCGAACTAGTGGGCGTCGCGGAGCGGGCGGCCTCCTGCCAGCTATATGGCATGCTCAAGCGCCCGGATGAGAAATACGTGACCGAGCGTGCCTATGAAAACCCGAAATTCGTTGAGGATCTGGTGCGCGACATCGCCCTCGAACTCAAGAACGACGCGCGGGTAGCTGCATTCACGGTGGAGTCGGAAAACTTCGAATCCATCCACAACCACTCCGCTTACGCGCTTATCGAGCTCGATAAGCGCTGCGCGGGGTGAACCTGCGCCTCCCGCATCCCACCATGCCCGGTATGTGTAACATGCGCCTGCCAGCTCAACAAGGACGGCGGACATGAAGGTCGCGATCATCGGCAGCGGCATCGCCGGGCTCTCCTGCGCGCATGCGCTCGCGCGCGACCCCGCGACGGCCGTTACTCTGTTCGAGGCAGGCGACTACCTCGGCGGGCACACCAACACAGTGGATGTGGAGGTTGACGGCATCCACCATCCGGTCGACACCGGTTTCCTGGTGTTCAATCACCGCACCTATCCCAACCTGGTGCGCCTGTTCGACGAGCTCGGGGTGCCGACGGCCAAGAGTGAAATGTCTTTTTCCGTCAGCCTGGGCGGCCAAATCGAGTGGGCCGGCACTAGTCTGGCGACGGTGTTCGCGCAGCCGGGCAACCTGCTGCGCCCGCGCTTCATCGCGATGTTGCGCGACATCCTGCGCTTCAACCGGGCCGCGACCGCGTCCGCCCTGGGTGCGGAAGATCCGACCTCCCTGGGCGAGGTGCTTGCACGCGACCGCTATTCCGAAGCATTCCGCGACTGGTACCTGTTGCCGATGGCTGCGGCCATCTGGTCATGCCCGACCAGCGCGATGCTCGCCTATCCTTTCACGACATTCGCGCGCTTCTGCCATAACCACGGCCTGCTGCAGGTCAGCAAGCGCCCGCAATGGTTCACCGTGACTGGTGGCGCGCGCGAGTATGTGCGCAGGATGTCGGCGGCGATCAACGACATCCGCACGTCCACCCCGGTCACCCGGGTCCGGCGCTCGGCGGCGGGTATTCTGGTGCATTCGATGAAGCAGGGACGTGAAGCCATCGAACGCTTCGACCAGGCCGTCCTCGCCTGCCACAGCGATCAGGCCCTGACCATGATCGATGAGCCCACGCTGGCCGAGCGCGAGGTGCTCGCCGCGGTCGGCTACCAGCCCAATGTGGCCTGGCTGCACACTGACCGCAGGCTGTTGCCGAAGCGTGAGCGGGTGTGGGCTGCCTGGAACTACCTGAGCGGCGCGCCGGGCGTCGGCGCGGGCGGGGAGGCTTCCCGCCCGGTAGCGGTCAGCTATCTGATCAACAAGCTCCAGCCGGTGCCGTTCAGGAGCCCGGTAGTGGTGACCCTCAACCCGCCGCATCCGCCGCGCGAAGAGCATGTGCTCGGGCGCTTCGACTACGCGCATCCGGTGTTCGACCAGGCTGCCGTGGCGGCGCAGGGGCGGTTGCCCGGGATCCAGGGCGTCGATCGCCTGTGGTTCGCGGGCGCGTGGACCGGCTATGGCTTCCATGAAGACGGCCTGAAGTCCGGTCTCGCGGCCGCAGCGGGGTTGGCACAGCACATCGGCGCCATGAGGCGCGCAGCCGCGTAACGCCATGCGCGACTGGCTTTTTTGCGGCGAAGTCCTGCACCGGCGTCTGCGGCCGGCGGCCAACGCGTTCCGCTACCCGGTGTTCTTTCTGCGTATCCCGCTTTCCCGCCTGGACGAATTGCCCAACGCAGTCTTTTCCGTCAACAGCTTCAACATGTTGTCCTTCCATTTCGCCGACCATGGCGACGGACGCGCGCCGCAGAAATGGATTCGCGATCTGCTCGCGAGCGAAGGCGTACCGGTGCCCGAAGGCGAGGTCATCCTGCAGACCTTCCCGCGCGTACTGGGCTTCGTGTTCAATCCGGTGAGCTTCTGGTATTGCCACGACGCCGCCGGCGCGCTCGCCGTGGTGGTGGCCGAGGTCAACAACACCTTCGGCGAGCGACACTGTTATCTGCTGCGCAATCCGGATGGCGCGCCGATCCGCGGCGGCCAGGAAATCAGCGCCGCCAAGGTATTCCATGTCTCGCCGTTCTGCCCGGTCGAAGGCGGCTATCGCTTCCGTTTTCACGAAGCCCATCGAGGCGGCGCGACACGGGTGGTGGCGCGCATCGATTATCACGACGCACAGGGCGACCTGCTGCTCACCAGCGTGAGCGGTGCCGCGCGCGAGTTCTCCGCGCCCGGCCTGGTGGTCGCCTTCGTCATGCACCCCATGATGACTTTAGGGGTGGTGCTGCGCATACACTATCAGGCCCTCAAGCTGTGGCTTAAGGGCGCGCCGTTCTTCCGCAAGCCGATGCCGCCGGCGCGCTTTGTGTCACGCTGACGCCCGCGGCGCGCGACTACTTACCGACAGCCTCCGCCACATGCCTTCCCAAGCAGCCGATCCGATCCGTCCCCCAGCGCCGTCTTCGACGGCCAGCCCCCGCGTGCCGTTTTCCGCCCGCGCGGTGCTGGGCCTGCTCGCGCGCCTGCGCGGCGGCCGAATCACGCTTTCCGGCCCGGGCGGTTTCGAGCGCACCTTCGGCGAAGACGCCGGCCTCGAGGGCGGCGCGCCGCTTCCGCATGTGCATCTGGTGCTCTCCGACTGGGACGTAGTGAGCGTGTGCATGAAGCGCGGCGACATCGGCTTTGCCGAGACCCGCATGGAGGGGCGCTGGCATGTGGACGACCCGGCCGCCCTGATCGAATTGTTCTGCCGTAACCGCGCCGCGATGGAAAAGGCGATCTACGGCTCGTTCGCGGGCAACGTGCTGTATCGCATCAAGCACCTTCTCAACAGCAACACCCGCGCGCGGGCGCGCAAGAACATCGAAGCCCACTACGACCTCGGGAACGACTTCTACCGCCTATGGCTGGACTCGACGATGACTTACTCGAGCGCGCTGTTCGATACAGGCCATGCGGCTTCGCTGGAGGCTGCGCAGACCGCCAAGTACCGGCGCATCCTGCAAAGACTGGCGCCCCGGCCCGGCGACAGGCTGCTGGAAATCGGCTGCGGCTGGGGCGGCTTCGCCGAAGTGGCCACGCGGGAATTCGGCGTGCATGTCACCGGGCTCACTTTGTCGCCGGAGCAATTGCGCTTCGCCACCGAGCGCCTGGGGCGCGCCGGTCTGGCGGAGCGCGCCGACCTGCGGCTTACCGACTACCGCGACATGCATGGCCAGTTCGACCACATCGCCTCCATCGAGATGTTCGAGGCGGTGGGCGAAGGCTACTGGGACAGCTATTTCGCATGCGTGCGGCGCAACCTCAAGCCCGGCGGGCGGGCGATGATCCAGTCGATCACCATCGACGAGAGCCTGTTCGAGCGCTATCGCAGGAGCACCGATTTCATCCAGCAGTACATCTTTCCCGGCGGCATGCTGCCCAGCCCGACCGAATTCGGCGCGCGCGCGGAACGCGCCGGGCTGTCCGTATCCGACACCTTCCGCTTCGGGCGCAACTATGCCGAGACGCTCAGGCGCTGGCGGGTGGCTTTCATGGCGAAGCTGCCGGAAGTGCGGCAGCTCGGTTTCGACGAGCGCTTCGTGCGGCTGTGGGAGTTCTACCTGGCCTACTGCGAAGGCGCCTTCAATGCCGGTTCGACCGACGTGATCCAGTTCGAATTGGTGCGGAGCGGTCAGGCATGACAACACTTGGGCAATGGCGCGCAGCACTGGCCGCGATGTGCGTGGCGTTGGGGGCGTGGTGCGCGGCGCCGGCCGCGGCCAATATCCCGCCGGCTGGAAACGAGGCGGCCCCCTACGTGAGCAGCCTGGTGCCGGCCGCCCGGGTGGTCGGCGGCGGCCGCTTCACCTGGCTGGGATTCCACGCCTACGACGCGGTGCTCTATGCGACCAATGCGCGCTTCGCCGACAACGCGCCCTTCGCCCTGGAGCTTACTTATGCGCGCAAATTCAAGGGCGCGGCGATCGCCGAGCGCAGCATTGCCGAAATCCGCAAGCTCGGCCTGGCCGACGAGCGCGAGATGACCGACTGGCAGGGCGCCCTGGCCGGCCTGTTTCCGGACGTCGTACCCGGCGATCGCCTGACCGGCGTCTCGCAGACCGACGGCACGGCGCGCTTCTTTCACAACGGCCGGTCACTGGGCACTCTGAGCGACGAGCGGCTGCGCCGCGCGTTCTTTTCGATCTGGCTGGACCCGCGCACCTCGGCGCCGGACCTGCGCCGCAAACTGCTCGGCGATTCAGGGCAGCGATGAGCGGCGTCGGGGAGCGCCTGCCGCCGGTTCGCCTGGCGGCCTACGGGGCGCTCGGCCTGCCGCTGGCCGCAGCGGCCCTGCCGGTGTATGTATATGCGCCCAAGTTCTACGCCGGGCTGGGCATGTCGCTGGCGTTCGCCGGCGCCATCCTGCTGGCCGCACGCGTGGCCGACGCCATCATCGATCCGTGGATCGGACTCGTGTCGGACCGCACGCGCCGCTCGCGCCTGTTCATCGCGCTCGCACTGCTGCCGCTGGTTTCCGGCCTGGTGGCCATGTTCAACCCGCCGGCGGGCGCCCCGCTGGCGCCATGGCTGATCATCACCGTCGCCCTGGTGACGCTCGGCTACTCGGCGGCATCCATCGCCCACCAGGCATGGGGAGCGCGCCTCGGGGATGCGCGCGAGCGTGCATCGGTGGCCGCGGCACGCGAAGGTTTCGGGCTGGCCGGCGTGGTGCTCGCTTCCCTCCTGCCGCAGGCATTCGCGCCCTCGATCGAATCCGGGTTGCCCGCCGCGACCTGGACGCTGGCGGGGGTCACCGTGCTGTGCGCCGCGATCACCCTGAGCGCAGCGCCCGATGCGGTACGAATGCACGGCGCACCCGCCGCGGTCGGTGGCGGCGCTTTCCGGGCCCTGCGCAGCCGCAGTTTCCGCCTGCTGCTGGGTGTTTTCGCGCTCAACGGCATCGCCTCGGCGATCCCCGCCACCCTGTTCCTGTTTTTCGTGGAGGACGTCCTCGAGACGCCCGGCGCCAGCGGCGCCTTCTTGGGCCTCTACTTCATGTCCGCAGCGGTTGCCCTGCCTTTGTGGGTGCGCATTTCCGTGCGCACCGGCAAACGCCGCGCCTGGGGCCTTGGCATGGCCCTGGCGATCGCGGCATTCGCATGGGCGTTTTTCCTGCAAAGCGGCGATGGCTTCGCCTTTGCAATCATCTGCGCGGCGTCCGGCGCAGCGCTGGGGGCCGACCTTGCCATGCCGCCGGCGATGCTCGCCGACACCATCGCGAAGGACGGCGCGCGAGGCGCGGAGGGCAGCTACTTCGGGCCCTGGAACACGGTCACCAAGCTCAACCTGGCGCTCGCCGCCGGACTCGCCCTGCCCATCCTGGAATGGACCGGCTACAGAAGCGGGGTCCCGGCCACGGCAGCTTTCCTGCCCATGGCCTACTGCGTCATCCCGTGCGGCCTCAAACTGCTGGCCATCGGCGGCCTGGCGCGCCTGCGCGACTGAGCCCCCGCATCATCAGCTCTTGTTCTTCGGAGATTCCATGACGATACTGCGACACCTCACACTGCTCCTGCTTGCAGCCTTTCTCGCCGGGTGTGCCGGCGTGCCTCCGGAGGACTACAGGACGGAAAAGCCCGTCCTCGAGCTTGACCGCTATTTCAACGGCACGGTCGATGCCTGGGGCATATTCACCGACCGATCCGGCAAGGTGGTCAAGCGCTTCACCGTCGTGATGCGCTGCACCTGGAATGGCGACACCGGCGTGCTCGACGAGGACTTCATCTACTCCGACGGGACCCGCGAGAAACGCATATGGACCGTACGCAAGACCGGGCCGGGCCGCTACACGGGCACTGCCGGCGATGTCGTCGGCGAAGCCGTCGGCGTGGCTGCCGGCAACGCGCTCAACTGGCGCTACGTGCTCGACCTCAAGGTGGACGGCAAGAGCATCCACGTCGACTTCGACGACTGGATGTTCCAGATGGACGATGACGTGATGCTCAATCGCGCCCGCATGAGCAAGTTCGGTGTCACCCTGGGCGAAGTGACGCTTTCGTTCAGGAAGCGCCGCTGAGGCCGGAGTTCCATCCATGCCCCTGAACCAGCCGATCCGCGCTTGGCGCGATCGCCGCGTCTGGATCGTCGGCGCATCCACCGGCATCGGCGCCGCGCTGGCCGAGCGCTGGGGCACGGCGGGCGCGCGCCTCGCACTGTCTGCACGCAGCGGCGACAAGCTCGCGGCGCTCGCGCAAGGTATCAACGCGGCCGGCGGCGCAGCGATGGTGCTGCCCCTGGACGTGCGCAGCCCGGATGCGTTGCAGGTCGCGCATGCGGCCATCGTGGAGCGTTGGGGCGGCATCGACCTGGTCGTCCTCAACGCGGGCACCTACGCGCCGATGCGCGCCGACGCCTTCGACCTGGGCTCGATGAACGAACACTTCGCGGTCAATTACCAGGGCGTGGTCAATGCGCTCGCCGCGGTCATTCCCGGCTTGCTGCTGCGTGCCGCACAGCAACCGGCAATCGCGATCGTCTCATCGGTGGCCGGCTATCGCGGGTTGCCGGAAGCCCTCGCCTATGGTCCTTCGAAGGCGGCTCTCATCAATCTGGCCGAGACGCTTTACCTCGACCTGTCGAAAAAAGGCATCGGCGTGTTCCTGATCGATCCGGGATTCGTCGACACCCCGCTCACCAGCCAGAACAAGTTCAAGATGCCGGCACTGATCAGCGCGCAGGAGGCCGCCCGGCAGATCGAACTGGGCATGGCGCTGGGCGAGTTCGAGATCCACTTTCCCAAGCGCTTCACGCGGGTGATGCGGATGCTGCGCCTGCTGCCCTACGGCGCCTATTTCCGCCTGGTGCGCAGGATGACCGGACTGTGAGGAACAGCCATGACGGCAGGCAATGAGGATGTCGTGACCCGCTCGGCCGAGCTGGCCCGCTTGGTCGAATTCTTCGAAAGCATCGACGCCGCGGCCGCGGCGCGCATCGATGCTCTCTATATGCCGGATGCGTATTTCAAGGATCCGTTCAACGAAATCACCGGCACGGCGGAGATCCGGCGCATCTTCGAGCACATGTTCGTGCAGGTCGCCGAACCGCGCTTCATCGTCACCATGGCGCTACAAAGCGGGAGCGAGGCATTCCTTGCGTGGGACTTCCGATTCCGCATGCGCCGGTTCGATACGCGCACGGTGCAGCTCATCCGCGGGGCCACCCACGTGCGCTTCGCCGCGGACGGACGCGTGGCCTGGCACCGCGACTACTGGGATGCGGCCGAGGAACTGTACGAGAAACTGCCCCTGCTCGGAACCCTGATGCGCTGGCTCAAGCGCCAGGCGGGCTGATCGCCACGGGCCCGACGGGGGCGGCTATTTCTTGGCGTCCGCTGCCCGCGGCGCCACCGGCACATACTCGAGCACCTTGACCACCTGCTTGACGCCACTGGTCCTCGAGGCGACCGTGGCGGCGCGATCGCCTTCCTCGCGGGTGACCAGACCCATTAAGTAGACCACGCTAGCTTCGGTAACGACCTTGAAGGCATTAGCCTGCACCTTGGGGTCGTCGACGAAATTGCCCTTAACCTTGCTGGTGATGATGGCATCGTTGGTGCGAGCGGTCAGCGAGGAAGCGCCGCCGATCTGCAATTCGTTGACCACGACTGCGACATTCTCGATACCGCCAACCACGCGCTCGACCTCGGCGCGCGCCTTTTCGTCAGGCACCTCGCCGGTCAGCAGCACGCGACGGTTGAAGCTGGTGACGTTGACATGGACCTTGTCGCCGAAACGCTCCGAGATACGCGTCTCCGCCTTGGCAAAGATGGTCTTGTCCTCCGCCTGCGCGGCAAGCGTGCGGCGATCATCGATCGCCAGCACACCGGCGGCGATGCCGCCGGCGACGACAGGGAAACAGCCCTGCAAGGCGGGCAGCAGCACGAGGACAGCGGCCAGGGAAAGCAGTCGGCGACGATTCATGGAAGTTCTCCGAACATTAGCGTATCGATGCCGTCGCACAGGCAATGCAGCGCCAGCAAATGCA
>CANGUJ010000009.1 GCA_947456845.1 Burkholderiales bacterium
CCGCCCGGACCTGTCGGCCGAGTTCGACACATTCAACAATGCCACCGGTGCACTCGGCAGCGACGGAATACCGGACAACTACTTCCTGGTATCCAATCCCCTGGGCCTGGAGGCGGCGCTCGACAAGCTCTTCATCAGCATATTGCAGGCGTCGGCAGCCTCGGCCGTGGCCGCCAACTCATCGAAGCTCCAGTTGGGAACACAGGTCTATCAGGCGGTATTCAATCCCACCGACTGGAGCGGCAAGCTGCTTGCCTTCTCCCTGGACAGCGCCACCGGCGTGCCGGCCGCCACGCCCGACTGGGACGGCGGTCAGGTCAGCCTCAACGCTTCGAGTATTTCACCCTCCAGCCGGGTGATCCTCACCTACAACAAGGGCGTGGCCGCGACCGCGCCAACAGGCATTCCTTTCAGGTGGCCTGGCGACCCCGCCAATCCGACGACCTCCGAACTTACTGCCCAGCAGGTGGCGGCGTTGCGCACCAATCCCCTGACGGCCACCGGGGAACCCGTGCCCAGCCCCTACAGCGCCACGACCGATCCGGGCAACAAGCGGCTGCTCTACCTGCGCGGGGACGGCAGCAACGAGGGAACGGACACCACCAACTACCGGCGCCGCCCGACCTCCAAGCTGGGCGACATCATCAACTCCAATCCCAACTTCGTCGCGGCGCCGAGCGCCGGCAGGCCCGAGGCCACCTATGCAACCTTCGCGGAAACCTACAAGAATCGCAAACCGGTTATCTACGTGGGGGCCAACGACGGCATGCTGCACGCCTTCAACGCCTGTCCGCCGGCAACCATCACGACCCGGCCGACCGGTTGCAATACCGGGGTGACCACGCCCGGCGCGGAGTTGCTCGCCTACATCCCGAGCAAGGTGTTCCCCAACCTGAGCAAACTCACCGCGCGCAGCTACTCGCACGAGTATTTTGTCGACGGCTCGCCGGCGTCCGGCGATGTCCAGATCGGCACGGCATGGAAGACCGTTCTGGTGGGAGGATTGAACCGCGGCGGCCAAGGCATTTACGCGCTCGACATCACCAACCCTGAAAACTTCACGGAAGCCAACGCCTCCAGCCTGGTGCTGTGGGAGTTCACCGACAAGGATGATCCGGACCTGGGCTTCACCTTCGGCACGCCCGTCATTGCCAAGATGGCGAACGGCAAGTGGGCTGCCATCATAGGCGGTGGCTACAACAACTCGCAGACATCGACGGATGATCCGTCCGAGACGAACTGCACCTCGGGCACCGGCACGACGCTCGATCCTTATCCGGCCGGCTGTTCCACCAGCCGCACCGGCCATGCCTACGTGTTCGTCATCTTCATGAGCGGGCCCTCGGGCACCAATGGAACCTGGGTGCAGGGCACCGACTACATCAAGCTTTCCACCGCGGAGGGCAGCGTGGCCACGCCGAACGGCATCGCATCGCCGTTCGCCGCGGACACCAACGGGGATGGACTGACCGACGTGATCTACGCTGGCGACCTGAACGGCAACGTTTGGCGCTTCGCTGTGAGTAACGCAACCGCGACGGACTGGACGGCGTCCGGCGCGCGCCTGAAACTGTTCACGGCCAGGGACGCCTCGAACAACCCGCAGCCGATCACCGCCGGCATGGAGGGCGCCCTGCATCCGAGCGGCACCGGGGTCATCATCTCCTTCGGGACCGGCAAGTACCTGGAAGCCAGCGACATCAGTTCGGCAGACCCCCCCAGCTACCAGACCCAGACCTTGTACGGCATCTGGGACAAGGGTGACGGGTCGGCCGTGTCGGGACGCAGCGCACTAATGCAGCAATTGCTGCAGCCCGGCGTTACCACCAACCCGGTGACCAACGCCGACGGTTCGATCAGCCGCATCACAACCGCCCATGAACCCAACTACTCGACCACAGACAGGACCACGCCCGACAACACCAAATGGGACGGCGCCACCGGCGCGGATCAGATCAATGCGGTAAGCACGGCCCAGAGCACGCCTGCCCAGCGCGGCTGGTATCTCGACCTGTTCAATGGGCAGTCGACCGGGCTGCCCAAGGGTGAACGCATGATCTACGCGCCCATCCTCAAGAGCGGAATCCTGATTTTCTCCTCGCTTTGGCCCATCAATAACAGTTGCCTGGGCTCTACCGCCGGGGAAAACATCACGTTGCAGATCTCGACCGGGGGGCGTCCGGGGGCCTCGGTTTTCGACTTGAACGCCAATGGGCTGGTCAACGCCGGCGACATGGTCAACGTTGGGACCACGTCCAACCCCATCATGGTCGCGGTGAGCTCGCGGCGGATCGCCGGTGGTTCGGCGCAGCCGCCCACGCTGATTGCCAAGGGCTCGCAGTTCGTCACCTTTCAGAACCCTACCGGTGGCACACTGGAGAGCCCGGTCATCAGGCTGCCTGGCCTGCCCGGCCGCGTCTCGTGGCGGGAAATCCTGTTCTGATAATGCGTTTACGGAAGACCCAGACCATGCCATTCTCGTCGCTCTCGCCGGCAGCAGGCAGCCGCCTCCGCACCCGCAGTCAGGGGTTCACCATCATCGAACTGATGATCGTGGTCGCCATCATCGGCCTCCTGGCCGGCATCGCCGTCCCTTCCTACAAGGAGTACGTGAGCAAGAGCAAGCGGGCGGAGGCAAAGGCGGCCCTGGTCGCGGCGGCGGCCCGCCTGGAACGCTATTACAGCCTCAACAACTGCTATCCAAGCGCATCCTGCGGCAGCGCGGCCGCCACCAACAGCGCCACTGCGCTCACCGCGGCCGGCATACAGGGCTACTCGGGCGAGAGTCCGACCAAGGCGAGTTACGACATCAGTCTGACATTCGCGGCCCAGACCTTCACTGTGACCGCCTCACCGAGACTGCCCCATACCGACGCGAAATGCGGCAACCTCACCCTGTCGAACACCGGGCGGAAATGGACGCAGAGCAACGGCACCACGGATGACGTAAGCCGCGTCGAGGGCTGCTGGTAGCCGGCCGGCGCCGAGCCGGCGCCATCCTGCATGCGCCGGCCATCCGAAGGTGATTCGCGAGATGGCTTCTGCGAATTTGTCCCCTGGGACGACCCTGGCGCTTGCGTTTTCGATTTCCCTCTTGGCGCATGGCCTCGTGCTGCAGGGCCTCGAGCCGCGCGCGCATCCGGCTGCAACCCGTACGTTTCGTGCCGACAAGCTTTCGGTGCGCCTGCCGTCGGACCGTGGCGCACCGCTTCCGCCGCTGATACTCGAGTCACGCCCCGCCGGGCGGGATGCCGGGCGCGACAATGTCCCCGGCATCGAGCCCAGCCCGGCGACAGCGCCGGAGGTAAAGGGTCCGGCCATCGGACTGGAAGAACGTGTCGCTCCTTTCGCACCCGCCTTTGAGCCCGCCCTGTACCTGAGGGCAGGCGAGGTCGACGTCGCCGCCCGACCGGTATCGGAGGAAGCCCTCGACCTCGTGCAACTGACCGGCAATCAGCCGGGGTTGTGGGTGATCCGGCTCTACATCGGCGCAGACGGCGCAGTCGATGAACTGGAGGTCGTGGACGGCCGCGGCGCGCCGGTCAATACGTCGGAACTGGTCAGATTCCTGCGCAAAGTCCGATTTACGCCAGCCCTCGCCCGGGAGCGGGCGGTCAAGAGCCAGAAGTTGCTTGAGTTCAGCTTTGAACCGGGCCCGATACCGCTGATGCCGGTGCTGACGCCGCCTCCCGCCCCAAGCCCTTCGGCAACGGGAAAGTAACGGTTTCCGCAATGCCTTCGAGCCGGCGCACCTTGCCAATCCCCAGGTGCGAAAGGCGCGCGATCACCTCCTGCACCAGCACCTCAGGCGCCGATGCGCCCGCCGTCAGCCCCACCCGCTTCTTGCCGGCCAGCCAGGCAGGATCAAGCTGGTCCGCGCGGTCGACCATGTAGGCTGGCGTGCCCATCGTCTCGGCCACTTCGCGCAGGCGATTCGAGTTTGAACTATTGGGCGAGCCGACGACGATGACGACATCTGCTTTGGGCGCCAGAAACTTCACCGCGTCCTGGCGGTTTTGCGTGGCGTAGCAGATGTCATCCTTCTTGGGCCCGCGGATCAGGGGGAAGCGCGCCCTGAGCGCCTCGACGATCCTGGCCGCGTCATCGACCGAGAGCGTCGTCTGGGTCACATAAGCCAGCCCAGCCGGATCGCGCACTTGCAGGTGCGCGACGTCATCCACGGTTTCGACCAGGTACATGCCCTGGTCCGACTGCCCCATGGTTCCCTCCGCCTCGGGATGCCCCTTGTGTCCGATCATCACGATTTCGAGGCCTTCCTTGCGCATCTTGAGGACCTCGATATGCACCTTGGTGACCAGCGGACAGGTCGCGTCGAACACTGTGAACCCGCGCCGCTGCGCCTCGCGGCGAACCGCCTGCGGCACACCATGGGCGCTGAATATCAGCGTCGCACCTACCGGAACCAGTGATAAATCCTCGATGAACACCGCACCCTTGGCCTGCAGGTCCTCGACCACGAACTTGTTGTGCACGATCTCATGACGCACATAGATCGGCGCCCCGTGCAGTTCAAGCGCGCGCTCGACGATGCCGATCGCGCGCTCCACACCGGCGCAGAAACCGCGCGGCTGAGCCAGTAAGACTTCCGAATCCTCTTGCATGCCTTCGGCCCCGCTCTTGACTACATCACGCCGATGATCTCGGCTTCGAAAATGACGGTGCGCCCCGCCAGCGGATGATTGAAGTCGAACACCGCGTGGCGTTCGGTCTTCTCCAGCAATGTGCCGGCAAACTCCGCGCCCGAAGCGTCGGTGAAGGCCACCTGCGCGCCGACGTCCTCGTCGAGTTCGCGCGGCAACGCGGACAATGCGATGCGCTGGATCAGGTCCGGGTTCTTCATGCCGAAACCGGCCTCAGGTTCAAGCGTGTAGGCGCGCCGCTCGCCCACCCGCATGCCGACCAGGCAGCGCTCGAGCGACTCCGCCAGCTGGCCGGCACCCAGCGCCAGGGTGGCGGGATTCATGCCGAAGGTGCTGACCGCCTCGGTCCCGTCAGGCAGGCACACGCGATAGCGCAGGGTGAGGTAGCTGTCCGGCGCCACGATTTGCGGGAGTTCATTCATCGGCTATGCTTGTCGGACGAATAATGACTGGAATTGTAAGCCAAGCATGTCGATAACCCACTGGCCGGTCGAGGAGCGTCCGCGCGAGCGGCTGCTGCGCGCCGGCGCGGCTGCCCTCAGTGACGCGGAACTGCTGGCGATATTCCTGCGGGTCGGCGTCAAGGGTCAAAGTGCGGTTGACCTGGCGCGCCATCTCATCAAGCACTTCGGCGGACTCAACCGACTGTTCGGCGCCAGTCGCGACGAGATTGCATCCATCAACGGCATGGGGGACGCCAAATACGCCCAGCTTCAGGCGGTGTTCGAGATGACCCGCCGCGCCCTGAAAGAGCATCTGCAGGATGGCGCAAGCTTGTCATCCCCGCAGGCGGTCAAGGATTATCTGACCCTGAGCCTGGGACCGCTGCAACACGAGGTCTTTGTGGTGTTGTTCCTCGACGCACGCAATCGCCTCCTGGCCGCGGAGGAAATGTTTCGCGGCACACTTACACAAACGAGCGTCTATCCTCGCGAAGTCGCGAAGCGTGCGCTTACATTTAATGCGGCGGCGGCGATACTCGCACACAACCATCCGTCCGGCAACCCGGAACCGAGTCAGGCCGACCGCCTCCTGACACGCACACTCAAGGAGGCACTGGCCCTGGTCGATGTCCAGGTGCTGGACCACATCATCATCGCCGGCCGCCAAACCCGGTCATTGGCCGAGCATGGCTTGATCTAGGCCCGTGTCGCGCCCCGCACGAAGTCCTTGAAATCCTTACGCTTTTGCAGCATAATTGAAAGCTTCGTCGAATTTCGACCATGCTTTCATGGCGCGCGCGCAGGGCAGGCGTTGTTGCTCTTTGCATCGGCGATTTATTCCGACCCGGGCGCATTCTCCTGGTAGTTCCCCCGGGGAGGTCATCAAATCCGCAACAGGAGTAATCACTCATGGCAAAAGTCTGCCAAATCACGGGCAAGGGCCCGATGGTCGGGAACAATGTCTCCCACGCCAACAACAAGACCAAACGGCGTTTTCTTCCGAACCTGCAATACCGCCGGTTTTATGTCGAAAGCGAGAACCGCTGGGTGCGTCTGCGCGTTTCATCCGCGGGTCTGCGCATCATCGACAAGAACGGCATCGATTCCATGCTTGCCGACCTGCGCGCGCGCGGCGAAATCTGACCATAGGGAGCGACCATCATGCGTGACAAGATCAAACTCGAGTCGACAGCCGGTACCGGTTTCTTCTACACCACCACCAAGAACAAGCGCACCACGCCTGAGAAGATCGAAATCAAGAAATTCGATCCGAAGGCGCGCAAGCATGTGATCTTTAAGGAAACCAAGATCAAGTAAGCAGCCGACCCTGGCAAGAAAAAGGCCTCGCAATGCGAGGCCTTTTTTTTCATACGCGTTGTTCATGCGCGTTGTTCATGCTTTGTTCTTGCGCCGGGCTACCCGATGCGCCTTGCCGTCACTCAGGCGCCCTGTGGCAAGGCGTAACTGCGCAAGCGCATCGAGAACTCTTCGAGGGCGCGGATGCCGCTGGCTTCCGCACGGGAGCACCAGTCCTGCAAGTCCCTGAGCAGTTGTTCGCTGGAGGCCGTCGAACGCTCCCACAGCGCCGCGAGCTCCTGGCGCATCGCGTATATCTTGGCCAACACGGCATTGTTGTCGAGCGCGGACTTGAGATTGGCGCGGTCCACCTCCCGCAGTTCAGCCGCATCCTTGTGCAGGGTCCGCTTGATCGCCGCGATCCGCATGCGCTCGGCCGACGCCTCCTTCTGCTTGGCCAGTTCCTCGCGCCAGGCCGACGTGAATGATTTCGCATAGCGGGCCATGACGTCATAGCGGTTCGCGATGACGGCCTGCAGGGTTTCCATGTCCACGACCGCGCGCGCGGCGACGAACTTCGGCGTCGGCGCGACTTTCTTGACCTTTGCCAGACCCAGCATTTCGAGAATGCGTATGTACAACCAGCCGATATCGAACTCGTACCACTTGTTCGAAAGCTTGGCCGACGTGCCGTAGGCGTGATGATTGTTGTGCAGTTCTTCGCCGCCGATCAGGATGCCCCAGGGGACGATGTTGGTGCTGGCGTCGGATACCTTGAAATTGCGGTAGCCGAACCAATGCCCGATGCCGTTGATCACGCCGGCCGCCCAGAACGGTATCCACGCGATCTGCACACCCCAGACAAGAAATCCCGGAACGACGCCGAAACAGGTGATGTCGATCAGGAGCAGCAGGGTCACGCCCAGTTTCTCGTGACGCGAATACACGTTGCGTTCCAGCCAGTCATCGGGCGTTCCATGGCCATAGCGGCTGATGGTCTCCTTGACGCGCGACTCCCTGACATACAGCAGCACCCCTGTCCACAACACCCGGTTGATGCCGAAAACCTGGGGGCTGTGCGGATCTTCGGGCGTTTCGCATTTGGCGTGGTGCTTGCGATGGATGGCCGCCCATTCCTTGGTGATCATGCCGGTGGTCAGCCACATCCAGAAACGGAAAAAATGGCTGACGATCGGATGGAGATCCAGCGCGCGATGTGCCTGGCAGCGATGGAGGAAAATCGTGACGCCCGCGATGGTAATGTGGGTCAGGAGAAGCGCAACGCCGACGAGCTGCCAGAAGCTCAAATCGAATACGCCGGAAAACAGCTGCATTTAAATCTCCCTTCGGGATTTTCGGATCGATTTCGTCAATTCTCAACGTTGCGCCGGATTCTACGCGACTTGCCGGGCGCCGGGCCGTACGCGTTTTGCTGCGCCGGCGCTGGTGTTCGGGCAAGTCAAAAATGTTGTCCGTATGCAACAAAACGCGCCATCAACCACTTGCCCCGCGCGCGATGTGCACATCGCGCTGCGGAAACGGTATCGATATGCCGCCGGCCCGAAAAGCGCGCCAGACGGCGAAATTCAGGTCGGATCGCACGTTGCTGCTGCCTTGCTCCGGATCATGTATCCAGAACCCCAGTTCCATCTCCAGCCCGTCGGAGGCGAACCCCTTCAGCAAGACCGCCGGTGCCGGCGTCTTGAGCACCCGCGCATGGGCGGCAGCCGCCTCGAGAAGCGCCCGGCTAACGAGTTCGAGATCGCTGTCGTAGCCGACCGTGACGCTGATCGCGAGGCGATTCTCGCGCGTCGTAAGCGACAGGTTGGACACCGGGGAATTCACCAGCATTTCGTTGGGCACAATGGCCTCCGTCCCGTCGCTCGCCTTGAGCACGGTGTAGCGCGTATTGATCTGGGTCACCGCCCCGTTGTACTTGTCGACCGTGACGACGTCGCCGATGCGGATCGACCGGTCGAGCAGGATGATGAAGCCCGCGAAGTAATTGCTCGCGATGCGCTGCAGGCCCAGTCCCAGCCCCACGCCGAGCGCTCCGCCGAACACCGACAGCACGGTCAGGTCGATGCCCACAGAGGACAGGCTGACCAGCAGGGCAAGAACAATGAGCAGCGCCTTCGCCACCCGCCCGAGCACGACCCGCAAGGACATGTCCACGCTTTCGGCCGCCATCAGCCTTGATTCGATCAGCGCCGAGACCCACAGCGACACCAGCAGGGTCAGGGCGATCGAAACGCCGGCCTGGAGCACCAACAGCAGCGAAACCGGATGCCTGCCTGCCGAAAACCGCACCCCGTCCAGGGTAGCGGCGACCTCCGGCAGAAAGCCCGTGAAGTGCAGGGCGACGACCAACCAGGCCAGAAGCGCGACCCAGCGCTCCCCCGCGACGAGCGCGCCGCTGGAGGAAAAGACGTGGCGCAGCAAATACACCAGGGCGCGTATGACGGCAAACGCGGTCAGGAGCGGCAGGGCGGCATCCAGCAAGCTCGCGTGATGAAAGCGCGCGAGCACCAGGCGCCCGACGAACACCGCCACCAGCGCCAGCAGCGGAAACAGGAGCCGCTCGAAGCCTCCGCCCACGAAACGCAGCGGGCGGGATGGCGCGGCCCCCTCGCCGCCTGCGGATTCGGCCAGTCGCAGGCGCATTGCCGCACGCAACTGACGCGCCGCCAGCCATGCGACGCCGAGACACAGCGCGAGCATGCCCGCCTGCCAGAGGATCGCGGGGTCGTGCAGGTCAGCCCAAAGGCTGGCCAGGAAATCCGGTACCCGGGCCATTTTCATCGGTTCACCAACGGGCGCGCATCCGCGCGCTGCCGTTCCCAGTTCGTGCGATAACGCGCCGTGACCGCATTCTGCCCGGTCAGGATGATCACGTTCTCGGCGTTGCGGCGTTGCGCCGCATGCGTCCAGTTGTAGGAGCCGGTGATCACCTTGCCGCCGCCCAGGGCGGCATCGATGATCATGACCTTGTTGTGCGCGCTCTGATAGCCCTCTTCCACGAAGACCGGGATGCCCGCGGCCGCCAATTCGGGGATGCGGTTGTTGTCGGCACGCGCGGATTCCGCCGCGTCGACGGTGATGCGCACATCGACACCGCGCGTCCGGGCCTCGATCAGGGCGCGCGCGATCGCCCGGCTGGTGAAGGAAAACGAATGCACCAGAATCTCCTGTCTTGCCGCACGCAAGGCCGCCACGATCGCGCCCTCGACGTTGTCCCAGGGCGAGAACAGCACCTGCGCATGTCCCGCCACGAGAGGCACGCCGCCGGGCAGCGCCTCGGGAGCCTCGCGCGCGCCCGCCGGCGCGGACGAGAATATCGCCGCGCATGACAGCGCTACCGCCCGGTGACGCAGCCTCAACGTCCGCGCTCCATCGCCATGGCGTAAAAACCGTCGGTTCCATGCCGTTGCGGCAGCAGTTCCAGGGCGTCTCCGGCCGCCGCATCGGGAATCGAGATGCCGCGCGATTGCAGAACATCGGCCGCGCACACAGGCTGGAAATCCGGCGTCGCGGCGAGGAAACGTGCGGCGACCCGGGCATTTTCCTCGGCAAGAACGCTGCAGGTGGCATACACGAGACGCCCGCCCGGCTTGACCAGTCTGCCCGCGGCCACGAGGATCGCGAACTGCTTGGCGGCCAGTTGTTCGACGTCCGCGGGCATCTGGCGCCACTTGAGTTCGGGATTGCGCCTCAGGGTTCCCAGCCCGCTGCAGGGCGCGTCCACCAGCACCCGGTCGAATTTTCCCGCCAGGCGCTTGACGCGAATGTCGTTTTCGGACTCTATCCGCAGCGGATGCACGTTGGACAATCCGCTGCGCGCCTGGCGCAGCTTGAATTTGGCCAGGCGCGCTGCGGAAACATCGAACGCATAGAGGCGGCCCGTGGAGCGCATCAGGGCGCCCAGCGCCAGGGTCTTGCCGCCGGCGCCGGCGCAGAAATCGGCCACCATTTCGCCGCGCCGGGGCGCGAGCAGTTCCGCCAGCAACTGGCTGCCCTCGTCCTGCACCTCGAACGCGCCGCTCAGGAACATCGGATGCCGCTGCAACGCCGGCTTGCCCTCCACCACCACCCCATGGGGCGAGAAGGGCGAGGCGTGCGCCGCCAAGCCCGTGGCGGCGAGGCCGGCGATGACATCCTCTCGGGTGGCCTTGATGCTGTTCGCGCGCAGCGTCAGGGGCGCAATGCCCTTGAGCGCGCGCGCCAGTTCGACCGCGCCTTGCTGGCCTCGCTCGTCGACCAGGCGCTGCCAGACCCAATCAGGCAGGTCATGACGCACCGGCTCGGGCAGCGCGTCGAGCGCGACGGCCTTGATGCGCCCGAGCAACTCACTCTCCCCGTCGCGCAGGAAGTGCGCACACTGCTTGAGGTTGAGGCCGCGCACGCGGACCAGCGCCGCCAGCGCCAGATCGCGGGGGAATTCGCTGCCGGCGCACGCCGCCAGGCTACGCCGGTTGCGCAACGCCGCGTACACCGTTTCGGCCACGACGCTGCGGTCCGCCGAACCGAGGTTGGGATTGGCGCGGAAATATGTGGACAGGACGCGGTCGGCCGCCGCGCCCGCCGGCAACACCTGCGCCAGCGCCCGCACGGCATGCTCGAACGCGAACCCGGTGATCGTACCCGCGGGCTTCATGTGCTCTTTCCAGTGCGGCCCGGCGTCGCAATCACGCCATGACCAATTGCCGGGCGGCGGGATCGGTGACCCGCACCACGCCGTTTTCAACGACCAGTTCCCCGCGCGCAAACCATGCGACGGCGCGCGGGTACACCACATGTTCCAGCGCCAGCACGCGCTTGGCCAGCTGAGCCGCGTCCTCGCCAGGGCGCACCGGCACGGCCGCCTGGGCGATGATGGGCCCATGGTCCAGGTCGGCCGTCACGAAATGCACCGTGGCGCCATGCACCTTGCAGCCCGCCTCGAGCGCGCGCTCGTGGGTGCGCAGCCCCGGAAACGCCGGCAGCAGGGAGGGATGGATGTTCATCAGGCGGCCCGCGTAATGCGTCACGAACGCCGGTGTCAGGATGCGCATGAAGCCGGCGAGCACCACTAGCCCGGGCCGGAATGCGTCGATGGCGCGTGCCAGTTCGGCATCAAACGCGGCGCGGTCGGAAAACGCGCCATGCGGAACCACCGCCGTGGCGATCCCGCTCGCAGCCGCAGTCGCCAGGCCCGCCGCGTCGGCGCGATTGCTGATCACGGCAACGATATCGGCCGGCAGGTCCCCGGCGGCGCGGGCGCGGATCAGCGCCTCCATGTTGCTGCCCCGGCCGGAAATGAGCACCACGATTCGCAGCATCGAACGTCCAGGATTGTTGCGCCAAGCAAACCCGCATTCTACCGGTTTGCGCTGCACAAAACGCTATAATTCAAGGCTTTATCTCCCTCGCAGATTCACCTCCCATGCTGGTTCATCGCGGCCTGCCCGCGCATCCTGTGGGCGTCGGCCACGTCGTCACTATCGGCAACTTCGATGGCGTCCATCTCGGACACCAGGCGATCCTGCGCGAACTCGATGCGGCTTCCCGGCGCCACGGCGCACCTTCATGCGTGGTGACGTTCGAACCGCACCCGCGCGAATTCTTTTCTCCCCGCGCGGCGCCGACGCGCCTGACCTCGCTGCGCGAAAAATGCGAACTGTTGCAGCAGCACCATGTCGCCCGTGCACAGATCGTCCGCTTCAACCGGGCCTTCTCGGAACTGTCGGCCGACGCGTTCATCGACGGCGTACTGGTACGCGGCCTGGGCGCCCGCTGGGTGATGATCGGCGAAGATTTCCGCTTCGGCAGCAAGCGCGCCGGCGATTTTGCCCATTTGCAGAAAGCCGGGCGCGCCCACGGCTTCGAAGTCCATGCCATGCCCACGGTCGAACGCAGCGCCGGCGACCGGCCCGCGGTACGCGTTTCATCCTCGACACTGCGCGAATTGCTGGCCGCCGGCGACGTATGCGGCGCCCAGGCCCTGCTGGGCCGCCCCTATAGCATCTCCGGACGGGTGATCCATGGCGACAAGATCGGCCGCACGCTCGGCTTCCCGACCGCCAATATCCAGCTCCGCCACAATCGCCCGCCGTTGACGGGCATCTACGCGGTCACCATCGAAGGCGCCGACGCCGCGCCGCGCGAGGCCGTGGCCTCGATGGGTGTGCGCCCCACGGTGACGGGATCGGGCGAAATGCGCCTCGAAGCCTACATTTTCGATTTTTCGGCGGACCTCTATGGCCGCCATTTGCGTGTGAATTTCCTGCGCAAACTCCGCGACGAGGCAAAGTATGCCGGCCTTGAACCGCTCAAGCGCCAGATCGCGCTCGACTGTGAAGAGGCGCGCGCGTTTTTCCATGCCCGCCGCGCCTGAACCCCCCCTTTCCCGCAACCCGCCACTCCATCCACAGCCCCATGGCCGACTACAAAAGCACCCTCAACCTCCCAGACACGCCGTTCCCGATGCGCGGCGACCTCGCCAAGCGGGAGCCGGTCTGGGTCGCCGAGTGGCGGAAAAAGAATGTGTACGGCGCCATTCGCGACGCTTCGCGGGGGCGTCCCAAGTTCATCCTGCATGACGGCCCCCCGTATGCGAACGGGGACATCCACATCGGCCACGCGATCAACAAGATCCTCAAGGACGTGATCGTCAAGTCCAAGAACATGGCGGGATTCGACGCCCCCTACGTGCCGGGCTGGGATTGCCACGGCATGCCGATCGAACGCGAGATCGAAAAGCAGCACGGCAAGAACCTCCCGGTCGAGAAAACCCAGAGCCTGGCGCGCGCCTACGCCGCCATGCAGATCGAGCGGCAGAAAGCCGACTTCATGCGGCTGGGGGTCCTGGGCGAGTGGGACAACCCCTACCAGACCATGAATTTCAAGAGCGAGGCCGACGAGATCCGCGTGCTCGGCCGCATCCTCGAGAAAGGCTATGTCTATCGGGGCCTGAAGCCCGTGAACTGGTGCTTCGACTGCCAGTCGGCGCTCGCCGAGGCCGAGGTCGAATACGCGGACAAGAAGGATTTCGCCATCGATGTGGGTTTCGGATTCGCCGAACACGCCAGGGTGGCGGCGGCGTTCGGCCTGCCCGCCCTGCCCAGGCAGGAGGGCAGCATCGTCATCTGGACCACGACGCCCTGGACCATCCCTTCCAACCAGGCCCTGAACCTGCACCCGGAATTCCTCTACGCCCTGGTCGACACGCCCAAGGGCCTGCTGATCCTGGCCAATGACCTGGTCGCGGCCAACATGACGCGCTGGGGCTTCGCGCAAGGCCGGTTCCATGTCGTGGCCACCACGCGCGGCGCGAGCCTCGCCGGCATCGGCTTCCGCCATCCGCTCGCATCGACCGATGCGAGCTTCGACCGCCTGTCCCCGGTGTACCTGGGCGATTACGTGACCCTGGAGACCGGTACCGGCGTGGTCCATTCCGCACCCGCCTACGGCGTGGAGGACTTCCTGTCGTGCAAGGCGCACGGCATGCCTGACGACCAGATCCTCACCCCGGTGCTGGGCGACGGGAGGTACGCGCAGTCGCTTGCGCTTTTCGGCGGCCTGTCGATCTGGGAAGCCAACCCGAAGATCGTGGCCGCCCTGGAGAATGCCGGCGCGCTCCTCAAGAGCGAGCACTACACCCACAGCTACATGCATTGCTGGCGCCACAAGACGCCGATCATCTATCGCGCCTCCACCCAGTGGTTCGCGGCAATGGACACGCCCCCCGGTTTCGGCGCCAGCATGCCGGCCGAGTCCCTGCGCAGCACGGCCCTGCGCGCGGTCGAGCAGACCCGATTCTTCCCGGCCTGGGGCAAGCAGCGCCTGCACAGCATGATCGCCAACCGCCCCGACTGGACCCTGTCCCGGCAACGCCAGTGGGGGGTGCCCATGCCTTTTCTGGTCCACAGGGAAACCAGCCGGCTCCACCCGAGGACGCTCGACCTCCTCGAGGCCATCGCCAGACAAGTGGAGGCGAGCGGCATTGAAGCCTGGCAAACCTTGGACCTTGACGCGGTCGCGGCCGGCATCGGCGTGGACGACCTCGCCGACTACGTGAAGATCAAGGACACGCTCGACGTCTGGTTCGATTCAGGCTCGACTTTCCAGACCGTGATGGGCGGCCCGCAGGGCGAATCCAACGGCATGGGTTCGCACGGCCCCCAATCGCGCTATCCGGCCGACCTGTACCTCGAGGGCAGCGACCAGCACCGCGGCTGGTTCCATTCCTCCCTGCTGATCTCCTGCATGGTCAACGGACGCGCGCCGTACGAGGGCCTGCTCACCCATGGCTTCGTGGTCGACGGCCAGGGCCGCAAGATGAGCAAGTCGGTGGGCAATGTGATCGCCCCGCAGAAGGTCAGCGACACCCTGGGCGCCGAGATCCTGCGCCTGTGGGTCGCCTCCACGGACTATTCGGGCGAATTGTCCATCTCCGACGAAATCCTGAAGCGCGTCGTGGAGGCCTACCGGCGCATCCGCAACACCCTGCGCTTCCTGCTCGCCAACACCAGCGACTTCGACGCCGCCAAGGACGCCCTGCCGGTTTCGGAGTGGCTGGAAATCGACCGCTACGCGGTCGCGCGCGCGGCCGAGTTCCAGGCGGCCGTACTGGCCGACTACGCGCGCTATGAATTCCATCTCGCCACGCCGAAGCTGCAGACCTTCTGTTCGGAGGATCTCGGCGGCTTCTATCTCGACATTCTGAAGGACCGCCTCTACACCACCGCCAGCGGCAGCCGCCCGCGGCGCTCCGCGCAGACCGCCCTGTGGCACATCACCCAGGGGCTGCTGCGGCTGATGGCGCCGATCCTGTCGTTCACGGCCGAGGAGGCATGGGCTGTGTTCCGGCCGGGCCAGGCGACCATCTTCACCGAAACCTACTACACCTACCCGCACATCGAGGGCGGCGCGGACCTGATCGGCAAATGGACCGCGCTGCGCGCCATCCGTTCGGATGTCCTCAAGGTGCTCGAGGAGGCGCGTGCCGCCAAGACCATCGGATCGTCCCTGCAGGCCGAGGTCGACATCGCGGCCAGCGGCGCGAAACTGGCCCTGTTGCAGTCGCTGGGAGACGATCTGCGCTTCGTGCTCATCACCTCCGCGGCGCGCGTCAGGCCGGTCGCCGAGGCAGCGGCCGAGCAGGTGCTGGTGCATCCCAGCGGCCATGCCAAATGCGAGCGCTGCTGGCACTACCGCGAGGACGTCGGCTGCGATCCGACCCATCCGGACATCTGCGGCCGTTGCGTTTCCAACCTGGCCGGGCCGGGCGAGCCGCGGCAATTCGCGTGAAGCGCCAGGCATTCAACTGGCCGCTGGCGCTGGCGCTCGCGGTCGTCGTCGTCGTCCTG
Source organism: Burkholderiales bacterium (assembly GCA_947456845.1). GTDB lineage: Bacteria > Pseudomonadota > Gammaproteobacteria > Burkholderiales > JAEUOS01 > JAEUOS01. The sequence continues at coordinate 15,748 of CANGUJ010000009.1, forward strand.
GACCAGTGGAGCAAGCATGCCATCACGGCAAGCTTCCGCTATGGGGAAGTCAGGCCCGTGACCTCGTTCTTCAATCTGGTGCTGGTCCACAACACGGGCGCGGCCTTCAGTTTCCTGTCAGGCGCCTCCGGCTGGCAGCGCGAGTTCTTCATCGGCGTGACGGCACTGGCGCTGGCGATGATCCTCTGGATGGTGCGCCGGCACCGCGAGGAACTGCTGTTTTGCTGGGGCCTGGCATGCGTGGCGGCCGGCGCGGTCGGCAATCTGATCGACCGCGTGTCCCATGGCTATGTGGTCGATTTCCTCGACTTCCACGCGGGCGGCTGGCATTTCTGGGCCTTCAACCTCGCCGATTCGTCGATCACCCTGGGCGCCGGCCTGCTGATCGTCGACAGTTTTCGTCCGCGACCGGCACCGCCATCGTAGGCGTCCTTACCGTACACTTGGTGTCCCGCAACTGCACGCCGGCGCCAGGAACAAGCCTGCAGCAGCGCTTGATCGCGGAACATTCCCCGTGCTCATGACCAAACCACTCCGCACCCGATGAACAAGCGCCTCGTTCTGGGCATCACCGGCGGCATCGCCGCGTACAAGAGTTGCGAATTGGTGCGCCTGTGCGTCAAGGCCGGCATCGCGGTGGATGTCATCATGACCAAGGCGGCGACGCACTTCATCGCGCCCGCCACCTTCCAGGCGCTCTCCGGAAGACCGGTCTGGACCGATCTTTGGGACGCGCGCGAACCGAAAAGCATGGCGCATATCGAGCTCTCGCGCGACGCGGCGGGCATCCTTGTCGCGCCCGCGAGCGCGGACTTCATGGCCAAGGTGGCCAACGGTTTCGCCGACGATCTGCTCTCCACACTGTGCCTGGCGCGGCAGCCCGGCAGCCCCCTCCTGGTCGCGCCGGCGATGAATGTGGAAATGTGGCAGCAGCCGCCCACCCGCCGCAACAAGGCGCGCCTGGTCGAGGATGGCGTGGTCGTTCTCGGCCCCGGCCGCGGCGAACAGGCGTGCGGGGAAACCGGCGATGGGCGCATGCTGGAGCCCGCAGACCTGTTCGCCCATGTGGCTGCGCTGTTCGCGCCCAAGCTGCTCAAGGGCAAGCGCATCCTCATGACCGCCGGTCCGACCGAGGAACCGATCGACCCGGTGCGCGTGATCACCAACACATCCAGCGGGAAGATGGGCTACGCGCTTGCCCAGGCCGCATCCGACGCCGGAGCGACGGTATGCCTGGTCTCGGGTCCGACCTCGCTGCCCACGCCCGCCGGTGTCACCCGCATCGACGTCAAGACGGCCCGCGAAATGTTCGAGGCGGTCAAGGCGCAGGTGGCCGGCGCGCATGTGTTCATCGCCGTCGCGGCGGTGGCCGACTACTACGTCAAGGAGTACAGCGAACGCAAGCTCAAGAAGCGCGAGCATCATCCTGGCCTGACCCTGGAACTGGCGGAAAACCCGGATATCCTCAAATGGGTCGCCCAATCGGAGAAGGCGCCGTTTTGCGTGGGCTTCGCCGCGGAGTCGCATGACGTGCTCGAAAACGCCGAGGCGAAACGGCGCCGCAAGGGCATACCGCTGCTGGTGGCCAATCGCGCCCAGGACGCCTTCGGGCGCGACGACAACCAGATCACGCTGATCGACGACAACGGGCGACACCCGCTCCCGCGCGGCACCAAGGCCGCCCTCGCGCGCGAGATCGTCGCCCATCTGGCCGCCATGCTGGACGCGGACTGAGGCATCGTATGCGCCTGTCCATCCTCGACCAGTCGCCCGTGATCAGCGGGCATTCGGCAAGGGATGCCCTCGCCGCCACCCTGGAGCTGGCGCAGGCAGCGGAGGATCTCGGCTACGAGCGCTTCTGGCTGGCCGAACATCATGGCCTCCTGTCGCTGGCCGACCCGTGTCCGGAAGTACTGCTGGCCCGCATCGGCAGCATCACGCGCCGCATCCGCCTCGGCACCGGCGGCATCCTGCTGCCCTATTACGCGCCGTTCAAGGTGGCCGAGCAGTTCAGCATGCTAGAGGCCTTGTTTCCGAGCCGCATCGACCTCGGCATCGGCCGCGCCCCTGGTGGCGACTTGAAGACCGCGCGCGCCCTTTCCGGTTCCACCACCGGCGGCAGCTACAACGCCGCGGAGTTCTTTCCCCAGCAGGTCATGGAACTGGTGGCACTCCTGGAAGGCAACCTGCGACCGGACCACCCGCATGCCGAGGTGGTGTTGCAGCCCCAGGTCGACACCGCTCCGCAGGTTTGGATCCTCGGCTCGTCCGACTACGGCGGCGCGCTGGCCGCACATTTAGGCCTGCGCTTCGCCTTCGCGCATTTCATCAATCCGCATGGCGGCGAACAGGTCGCCCGGGCGTATCGCGCCGGCTTCAAGGCAGCCCCGGGCTCGGCAACCTCGCGCGGCGCCGTCACGCCCGACCCCTGGCATGCGATAGCGCTCTTCTGCATCTGCGCCCCCAGCCAGAGCGAAGCGGACGCGATGGCGATGGCGGTCGACACCCGCCGCCTGCAGATGGCCTACGGCATCAACGCCCCGATCCCGAGCGTCGAGGAGGCGCGCGCACGCCTGGCGCACCTGAGCGAACGGGACCGGTTGGTCATCGAACGTGAACGGCCCCGCGCCATCATCGGGACGCCCGATTTGGTGGCCGACCGCGCCGCTGAACTGGCCGAGTTGTACGCAGCCGACGAGGTCATCGTGCTCACCGTGGCGCCCGACTACCGGGCGCGGCTGACGTCGTGCGAGTTGCTCGCGCGCACGCTGGCCGCCTGCGCGACCACCTGAACCGGCCGCGCTCCAAGGCCGGAGACTGCCGCCCTTTTCGCGCACATGCGCGCATGAGGCCGGTTTGTGTTGTCCGCGCCGTGCGGGCGCATGCCCGGGCCTACCGACCCGCGCGGCCAATCGCGCCCGGTCGATTTCGGGGCTTGCGCGAATCCGCGCACAATTTGCAACACCTCACAAAATCCCGCCAAAACAAACGGGTAGAATCGAGTGCCCCGTTCGTAGAGCGCGCTATTCCATGGCAGATGTTACCGCCCTGACCAATCACCAGGTCCGCCTTGCAGCCCGGCCGGTCGGCCTGCCCAAGGACAGCGACTGGCGCTTTGTCGAGGAGCCGGTCAGGGCTCCAGGTGCAGGCGGCGTCACGGTCAAGGTGCTCTTCCTTTCGCTCGACCCGGCCATGCGCGGCTGGATGAACGAAGGCAGGAGCTACATTCCACCGGTCGGCCTGGGCGAGGTGATGCGCGCCGGCGCGGTGGGGCAGGTGATCGCGTCGAACAATCCGCGCTTTTCGATCGGCGAGCATGTCAGCGGCGGCTTCGGCGTCCAGACCTACTGCACCATCGCGGAAGCCGACATCGGACGCACCGGCTTGACCACCATCGATCTGGCGGCAGGCACCCTGCCGCAGTGGCTGAACGCACTCGGCATGCCCGGGATGACCGCGTATTTCGGCCTGCTCGAAGTCGGCCGGCCCCGGCCCGGTGAGACCGTGGTCGTCTCGGGCGCCGCAGGCGCGGTCGGACAGACCGTGGGCCAGATCGCGAAAATCACCGGTTGCCGCGTTGTCGGCATCGCAGGCGGCGCGGCCAAATGCGGATTCGTGGTCGATGAACTCGGCTTCGATGCGTGCATCGACTACAAGGCCGCCAGCGTGCGCGAGGGCCTGAAACAGCATTGCCCGGCCGGCGTGGACGTGTATTTCGACAATGTGGGCGGAGACATCCTCGATACCGTTCTCACGCGGATCAACCGTGGAGCGCGAATCGTGATCTGCGGCGCGATTTCGCAATACAACAACACCACCCCGGTCAAGGGCCCCTCGAACTACCTTTCCCTGCTGGTCAACCGGGCGCGCATGGAGGGCATCGTGGTCTTCGACTGGGCGGACCGTTACCGCGAGGCGGTGCAACAAATCGCCCAATGGATGCGCGAAGGGCGCTTTCATTCCCGCGAGGATGTCGTGCAGGGGCTCGAAAAATTCCCCGCGGCTCTCAACATGCTGTTTTCCGGCAGGAACTTCGGCAAGCTGATTCTCCAGGTTGCCGACCTGTGATGCACGAACGCGCCGACGACTCCAACCCATGATGCCGCTGTCACGCAACGCTTGATGAGCACAGAGACCGGTTCCCTGAGCATACCGCTCCTCAGCCCCGATACCTGCCGGGCATGGCTTTCCACCCTGCCGGCCGCCGACCCGGTCGCGTGCGCCAACGCGATCACCGCGGCCCTCGACGACATGCCGGACCCGGGCGGCATCAACGCGCTCAAGGTGCTCGAAACCCTGCGCCAGCCGACCTTGCAGCTACAGGAAGGCCTGGCGACGCGCTACTCGGACAAACTGTTGCCGCTCACTGCGCAGCAGACCGACTCGCTGCAGTGTGCGGTGCGTCTGGCGCTGCGGCTCGCCGCTGCCTTGTCCGAGGGGCTGCCGGTCGCGCTGGCTGACACCGGCGAATATGGACGCCTCGCGCCCCTGGTGCACCAGCGTGTGATCTACTGGGCGGTGCAGGCGATGCTCAATTACCTGCGCGCCCGTCAGCGCGTGCCGGAGGAGATCTGGAACATCGCGCAAAACGTGCTGGCCAGCGCCGCCCGGGCAGGCATGCTCGACGCCTCGGTGCGCGACTCCCTGCACCCCGACGGCCGCACCAGCGTGTCAAGCACCTACGCGCGGGGAGTGCTGCTGCACATGAGCGGCGCGCGTTCACTGGCCGCGCGCGAACTCGAGTACGCCCATCAGATCGCCGTGGCCTTTGACCGCAAGGTCACCTTCACCTACCGCAACCGCGACGGCGGCGGCGAGTCCGGCGGGGTGGCATCGGCTGGCGAAGGCGCGAGGATTCGCGAACTCGACATCGGCCGGCTGCATCACACGCTGGACGTGACCCTGCTGGCCAAGTCGGTGGGAGGCCGCCTCAAGGAACTCGACCGCGGCAGCCAATTCGAAACCCCCGTGCTCAAACCCGCACCCACACCGGCGGTGCTGCGCCCCTTGTTTAGCAAGCTTTACGCTGCCTGGTGCGCGCGCACCAATTTGCGCAGGTTTCCGCGTCGCCACCGCAGCGAAGTCATTTTCTTCGCCATCGACCCGGAATTGATGTACGGCCTGATGAAACGCCGGCCCTACGTGGCCCCGCCGCCACCGAAACTCTACAACCATGTCGAAGTGGCGAACATCTATCTTGATGCGACCGGCGTACCGAAGCGGGAAGAATCGCACACGCCTGAAAGCTGGCAACGGATGCTGGCCGTGCTGGACTGCTGGCAAATGGTGGAGGAAAGCGCGAACGGCCTGTCCATGCAGCGCGGCGCGCATGCCGGCAACACCCGGGTGAAGCGCGGCCAGCTGGCGGCAATCCGTCATGGCGCGCAAGGTGCCGCAATGATCGGCGAGATCCGCTGGGCTGAACAGACCACGGACGGCCGGATCGAGGTCGGCCTGGAAATGCTGCCCGGCCTGGCGCGTGCCGGCGCCGCCCGCTACACCGAAACCAGCACCATCATGTCCGCGACCGGCAAGTCGCTCACCACCGCGGCGCTCATTCTCGACAACTTCCGGCGCAGGACGCCGGGGGCTCGCGACGCGCGTCCGCACGAACACGGGCATGGCGAGGACGACCACGCCGATGCGGAAAAGGAACTACCGTCGATCGACGAGCGCATGCTCAACGAGACCGGCGCACTCACCCCGCTGCGCGGTTACACCGAACAGGCGACCATCCTCCTGCCGGTGGGCTGGGCGCGCGAAGGCAACATCATCGAATTCCTCGACGGCACCACGGCACTGCGCATGAAGCTTTGCAGCGTCGCAAGCCGCCACGGCGAGTTCGAACGCATGCACTTCGAAATCGCGCACTAGCAGGCGCGCCGTTCAGGGTCTGATCCTGACCGCGGGGTCGGCCAGGTTGGCAGGCTTGCCCGCGGCGAAGGCCAGCAGGTTGTCGAACGCGGTGCCGAGATAGAGTTCGTAATTGTCTCGCTCGACATAGCCCAGGTGAGGCGTGCACACGACATTGGGCATGGCCAGCAGGGCATGCCTCGCGCCGAGGACAGGCTCCTCCTCGAAGACATCGACGGCAGCGAAGCCCGGCCGTCCCGCCGCCAGCGCCGCTTCAAGCACGCCGGGGGCCACCAGTTCGGCGCGGCTGGTGTTGACGATCAGGGCATCACGCTTCATGCGCGCGAGATCGGCGGCGGTGACCAGGCCGCGCGTCTCGGCGTTGAGCCGGACATGCAGGCTGATCACATCGCTTTCCGCGAAAAACGCCTCGCGCGACGGCGCAGGTTCGAAGCCGTCCGCACGCGCCTCGGCCACCGATCCTGCGCGCCCCCAGACCCATACCCTCATGCCGAACGCGCGGCCATATCCGGCCACCATCTTGCCGATGCGGCCATAGCTCCACACCCCGAGCGTACGGCCGCGCAGTTGCCGGCCCAGAGAACCCTGCCATTGCCCGCCCTTGAGGCGCGCCACCTCCTGCGGCACGTGCCGCATCGCGCACAGCACCAGGGCCCAGGTGAGCTCGGCCGTCGGACCCGGATCACCCTTGCCCTCGGCGACGGCGATGCCGCGACTGCTGCAGTCGGCCACATTGATGTGGTTGGATACCTTGCCGGTCTGGCTGACCAGGCGCAGGCGCGGAAGACGATCGAGCAGCGCAGGCGTGATGCGGGTGCGCTCGCGAATCAGCACCAGCGCATCGGCGCCTGCGAAACGCCGCACGAGTTCATCTTCATCCGCGGACGAGTCGTTGTAGATCGTCACCTCGTGCCCTGCCAGGCGCGCAAAGCATTCAAGGTGGCGAATGCAGTCCTGGTAGTCGTCCGGAATGACGATCTTCATGCGGCCCTCCTCGTCGGTAAACTCGCGGATTTTATCCGCCATGGACCGCCCGATGAAGACAATCGCCGTTAAGCTGCTCGACCCGCGCCTGGCCGACAACCTGCCCGCCTACGCCACCCCAGGCAGCGCGGGGCTCGACCTGCGCGCGGCCATCGACGTCCCCGTGACGCTCGCACCAGGCCAGACCCGGATGATCTCGACGGGCATGGCCATTCATATTGGCGATCCCGGCTATGCGGCGATGATCCTGCCGCGCTCGGGCCTGGGTTCGAAAAACGGCATCGTGCTCGGCAATCTCGTGGGCTTGATCGACTCGGACTACCAGGGTCCGCTGATGTGCGCGATGTGGAATCGCGGCAATGCGGACTTCACGCTCCAGCCGATGGACCGGATCGCGCAACTGGTCATCGTGCCGGTGGTCCAGGCCAGTTTCGAGATCGTCGGCGACTTCGTCGCCAGCGAACGCGGTACGGGGGGATTCGGCAGCACGGGGCAAGCCTGAAGCCGCCACATCCGGGACGAACGCCACTGCTCAATGCAAGAACCGCGGACGAAGGCGCGGCGACGGCCGCGCGGCTTCGCCTAATCGCCGCGGTCGTCGATCTTGAGTTCGCTGATCTTGCGGGTGATGGTGTTGCGCCCCATGCCCAGCAGGTTGGCGGCTTCGATGCGGCGCCCGCCCGTGTGCTTGAGCGCGTTCTTGATCAGCGCGCTTTCGAACTGCCGGGTGAGGTCGTCGCCGATCGATGTTTCGCCGGCCGCGAGGCGCCGCGTGACTTCCTGCTCGAGCGACCTCACCCAGTCCATGACCACCGCGCCCTCGCCACCGGTGCGCACTTCGCGCAGGTCGGACGGCAGGTCGGCTACCTCGATCGACTGGGCAGGCGCCATCACGGTGAGCCAATGGCACACGTTCTCGAGCTGCCGCACGTTGCCGGGCCAGTCGAGCGTTTCGAGGTACTTGAGCGCCGCCTCCGAAATGCGCTTGATTTCAACGCCCAGTTCGCGCGCGCTCTTGGCCAGGAAATGCCTGGCCAAGAGCGGAATGTCTTCACGCCGGTCCGACAACGACGGCAGACGCAGGCGGATCACGTTCAGGCGATGGAACAGGTCCTCGCGGAACAGGCCGTCCTTGACACGCCGCTCGAGGTCCTGATGGGTAGCCGCGATGACCCGCACGTTGGCCTTGATCGGCTGGTGCCCGCCCACGCGATAGAACTGCCCGTCGGACAGCACGCGCAGCAGGCGGGTCTGGAGTTCGGCGGGCATGTCGCCGATCTCGTCGAGGAAAAGGGTGCCGCCCTCGGCCTGCTCGAAGCGGCCGCGGCGCATGGTCTGCGCGCCGGTGAAGGCGCCGCGCTCATGACCGAACAATTCCGACTCGAGCAAGTCCTTGGGAATGGCGGCGGTATTGATGGCGATGAAGGGCCGGGCGCCGCGCGGGCTGTGCCGGTGCAGTGCGCGCGCGACGAGTTCCTTGCCGCTGCCGGATTCGCCGTTGATCAGGACCGTGGCATGGGATTGCGCGAGCCTGCCGATGGCGCGGAACACCTCCTGCATGGCGGGCGCGGCGCCGAGGATCTCGGGCGTAGCCTGCGGCTCCTCCTCGGCCGCGGTCTCGCGCATCGACTCCTCGATGGCGCGGCGAATCAGTTCGATGGCATTGTCGACATCGAAGGGCTTGGGCAGATACTCGAACGCGCCGCCCTGAAAGGCCGCCACCGCGGATTCGAGGTCCGAGTAGGCCGTCATGATGATGACCGGCAGCCCCGGATGCTTTTCCTTGATCGCCGACAGCAGTTCGAGGCCAGACGCGCCCGGCATGCGGATGTCGGACACCAGCACCTGCGGCGCGTCCTCGGCCAGCGCCTCGATGGCCTCGCGGGCCGAGGCAAACAGGCGGCAGGGAATGTTCTCTCGCGCCAGGGCCTTTTCGAGCACCCAGCGGATGGACTTGTCGTCGTCGACGATCCAGATCGGTTTCATGGTTTTCCGCATCATGCCCGCGCCCGGTGTTCATGCCCGGCACAGGCTGCAAATCTCAGGACAACGGCAACAGAATCTTGAAGCACGTGTATCCGGGCCGGCTGTCGCATTCGATCGTGCCGTGATGCTGCTGGACGAAGGTTTGCGCCAGGGTCAGCCCGAGTCCGCTGCCGCCCTCCCGGCCCGACACCAGCGGGTAGAAGATGCGTTCGCGGATGCTCTCGGGTACACCCGGTCCGTTGTCCGAAATATGCAATTCCAGTGCCAACCTGTAGCGCTCCTTGGAGAGCGTCAGGTTGCGCGCGACACGCGTCCTCAGGCGGATCTCGGGCTGCAGCGTACCCGCCGCGATGAGCGCCTGGGCCGCGTTGCGGGTGATGTTGAGCACCGCCTGGATCAGACGCTCCTTGTCGCCGCGCAGGTCCGGCAGCGAGGCGTCGTAGTCGCGCGTGAGCAGAAAGCGGCGCGGAAACTCGGCCGCCAACAGGCTGCGCACCCTCTCCAGCACCTCATGAATATTCACCGCGGTGATGTGCGGTGGCCGATGCGGTGTCAGCATGCGGTCCATCAGCGACTGCAGGCGGTCGGACTCCTTGATGATCACCTGCGTGTACTCGCGCAGGTGGGTAAGCGGAAGTTCGTGCTCCAGCAACTGCGCCGCGCCGCGGATTCCGCCCAGCGGGTTCTTGATTTCGTGGGCCAGATTGCGCATTAGCTGGCGGTTGGCCTCGGCCTGCTCGTTCAGGCGCTGCTCGCGGGCGATCTTGATCTGCTGGTCGATGATGCGGAACTCGGTCAGCAGGCGGGCCGGCGCCTGATCCACCGGCGTGACCACGCATGACACGGGGACGGGGTCGCGGCCGGAGGGGGTCAGCACGATCTCCTGGGTCCTGTGGCTCCAATGCCCGGCCAGCGCCTCCTGAAGCGAGAGTTCCCATTCGGGCGCGCCGGAAAACAGGCGCTGCACCGGCTGGCCGATGAGGTTCTTGAGGCTCGCCTCGAGCAGGTTTTCCACGGCCGGATTGCCGTGCACCACACAGCAGTCGGCATCCAGCAACAGGATCGCCGAAGGCAGCAGATCCAGCCCCGCGTAGGCGGAGAGCGCCGCGGGTGTCATGGGTGAGGCATCCGCGGAAGGGGCTGTGGCACGCGTTTTGGTCATCATTGGCGAATACGGCCGGTGGCGCTACCGGACGGGCCGGCGTTGGGAACGGCTTGGCACCTCCGCGGTCCTGCCCGGCAACGCCGGCATTCGCTGCGCACGGACGGCGAGGGCAAGCGTCTAGTTGCGCACAGCGCCCAGTTCGCGACGCAGCGACTCTACGTTGGCCTCGCTGCGGGAGATGTCGGCCTTGAGCTTTTCCACCCGGTCGGCATAGCGCTGGAAATTGCGCTCGTCGCCGCGGCGTTCGGGTTCGCCGTTGTTGAACTCGGCCCTGAGTTCGGCCAGTCGTTTCTGTTCGTTGGCCAGCTCGTCTTCCAGAATGCGGCGGCGGTCGCTGTCGCGGGCGCGCTGGGCGCCGGCATCCACACGAGGACCGCCCTTGGCATCCGCCGCGGGCTTGGGGGCTGCGCGGGGAAAGGGTACGGTGTTGATAGTTTCGGTTTCGACGCGCTTGCAACCCTTGGTGTCGCCGACATTGCGGTATTCGACCTTGCCGTCGGCGTCGGTGCAGCGAAACACGCCGCCGCCCGCCTGCGCCAACTGGATACCGACCGGTCCGGGCAGGGCTTGCGCGGCCACACCAAGCGGCAGGGCTAGACAGCCGGCCCGAATCGCATAACGCAAGGCCAATTGGAACATTCTGCTGACCA